>CANRHJ010000031.1 GCA_947630355.1 Candidatus Gastranaerophilales bacterium
TCGTGAATTTCCGCCCTGCATATTAACTCTTTGCTTAAATTCTCCCATTATTGCCTGAATTTCACGATTTATCATTGTCTCTTGTATATCTATTTGTGTATTCTCAACTAATGTATCTATTATTTTTGCCGTTATTCGTTTTTCGTTTTCCATTTTCGCATTATTTTCGGCAAATTTCTTTATGTCCTCTTTTAATGCATCCAATGTCATTAATGAGGGATTTACCTTTTTGGCTAAATCATCATTTGCTTCCGGTAATACTTTCTCTTTTATTGCATTTATTTTTATGTTAAATTCCGCTTCTTTCCCTTTTAATTTCTCATCGTGATATTCATCGGGGAATTTTACGTTTATTTTAAATTCTTCACCGGCATTCTTATCAACTAATTGTTCCGCAAATCCTGCTATGAAATTTGAATGACCCAAATCCAGCATATATCCTTTTGCGCTTCCGCCTTTTATTTCTTCGCCGTCAGCGTAGCCTTCAAAATCTATGTTCACTATATCCGTATTTATTGTTTTTCTGTCTGTTACATCTTTCAATGTGGAATATTTATCTCTTAATATTTCTATTTCCTTTTCAACTACATCGTCGGGATTTTTATATTCTTCCGTTTCTATTTCCAATCCCTTGTATTCGCCTAAATTTACTTCGGGCTTCAATTCGAACTTAGCGGTGACTTTTAGTGTGTTATCTTCTCCGAATTCATACCATTCCACGCTTGGCGGAGTTAATATATCAAACTTATTTTCTTCTATTGTGTTTTCAAATATTGTCGGCAATAAACTGTCTAATACTTCTTTTTGCAGTGCCGCTATACCTACGTATTTTTCCAATATATTTTTCGGAGCTTTCCCTTGTCTGAATCCGGGAACATTTACTTTCTCTCCGACACGCTTACAAGCTTTTTCATATTCCCAATTCGATATAGAAGGTTCTATTTCTATATTTAATTTTATTTGGTTATTTTCTAACTTTTCTACTGTTACCGTCATTGTTTACACCTTTTCTTTTTTCACATGCCCTTTATATTTTCTTTATTTAGTTAGATTATAACATAAATATATTTCTTTCAATAAATTGCCACTCAAAAATTTTTTTATACAATTCGTCTGCTTTTACAATCTGTGTTATAATTCTTCATGTTCAAGAAAAAGGATATTTGTATGAAAAAGTTTTTTTGTTTAATTTGTTTGTTATTGTCATCAGCTGCCTATAACGGTCAGGTTTTTGCAGCTTCTTTGGGCAGCATGGATCCGGGCGCTATTAACAGAGATTACGTTCGCGAAATGAGAACTTATGAGGCAGTTTCAAGAGCCAGAGAAAAATCGGCCATTGTTCAAAAAACTCAGCCTGACACTTCTCAAACAGCTGCATCTGCTAATCTTAAATCAGTACATTTTACGGGCAATAATGTCTTTTCGGAACAACAACTTTTACCTGTCATTCAGAGTAAAATTGATTCGCCTATGTCTCCTGAAAATATCGCTGATATCAGGAAAAAAATCATGAAATTTTATCAATCACAAGGCTATTACAGTGTCGTTGCCAACATCGTTTCAATGGATGTAAAAACAGGCAGCCTTGTTGTTGAAGTAATTGAAGGCACAAAAAATTCAATTGTTGTGGAATAATATTACGGAAAGCTGCCGATTTGCCTATATGCTTTGAATTATTCGAACACCGTATCGGTGTTCGGAGCTATATAGTGCCGAGAGTTTTTTCGCCTCTGAATTAATATTTTAATCATTACAATAACCGTAACTTGCCGTTAGACTTTTGTCCGATTTAATTTAATTTATATTCCCGTAAACTGGTAATATATTTTGGTGTTCTTTAGTTTACGGGAAGTGTGTTATGGGCGTTTTGCCGAAGTCTTTTTGTCTGTATTTATTTATTTTATTATTTATTCCATTTTCTGCTTTCGCTTTGGATATTGAAAATACTGCCGATAATCCGAGATTGGTTAATTTAACTCCTCAACAATACAAGGCTCTTGATAACATAGAGAAAAGAATATATTCAAATGCGTTTCCTTATGATAATACTATAGACAGGCTTGAAAGACTTGAAATGGATTTGTTTCATTCGGTTCAAAAAGGTTCTCCCACTCAGCGTATTAATACTTTGAAAATTGAAAGTTCCAGAATTGCTTTAAGAGGTGTTGCTATGACTCCTATGATGTGTGATACTTTCAAACAGCGCTACATTAATCCTCCGGGTGAAACCCCATACTACGATGATGTCGGTATTATTGACGGACTTATCAGGGTTTGGTGGCCTGATTTCTATGAAAAATTGTCCGAATACAGAAGATTTAAAGAAGCTAACTATTTCTACTAAATTTTTTATGCAGCTTTACAATATAAGCCTGCAAACCGGATTATGCTCTTATTCTTACTGTTAATGCATTACTTATCATCGCGGAATTGCTTATATTGCTTCCGCTTTTTACTGTTCCGGATACGTACATCACCGTAGAACTGCCGCCGTCTAAATTAATTGCTTCATAACATCCGAGTTCTTTCATTATTGCTGCAAGCTCTTTTAATGTTGCTCCGCTGCTTCCTTCTTTCCTCCCGTCAACGGTTACAAGTATCATTATTCCGTCTTTTGTATATCCTGCTGCAGTTCTGGGATTTAATCCGTTTATTGCATTTAATTTTTGACTTGCCGTATCTATAAATATTTTGCCTTCTTTTATTAAATAAGGCCCTCCGCTTATTATATGCTGAATATCCTTATCCTGAGGTGTTATATTATAACTCACCGTAACTTCATCGCCGATTTTAAGCCCTGCCGTCTTGTATGCGGGTGCTGTAATTACCTGAGCCCCTTCTGGTATTTTTATTGAATTACCCGTTATTAATTCCACTTTATTATCTTTTATTAATACCTGTTTTATCGGATTTTTTGTAATCGGTGTCCTTTCTCCCCACTTGCTTGTGTATATCAAAACCTCGTCTTTACTCATTCTGGGACGGTTTATATTATCTATTTTTATCTCGGAATTATTATCTGTTAACGTTCCGCTGAATGATATCCTGGCTGTCTTATATTTATTGCTGCCTATTAATAAAGCCGCCCTTTCATATATCGGACCTGTTATTATCTCTCCGTCTATTACCAATGCTCCCAGCGGAGTGCCGGTATCCTGCTTAAAATATGTTCCGTTTACCGCCACGACGGAATTACTGTTCGCCGCTATATTCTTTATCCTTGATTTTGAATGCACTTTGTTATTTGATAACTGCGGTATCACTTCTATATTAGGATTTATTTCCCTGTTTATTTCACATATATTTATTTTTATTCTCCGTGAACCTATGTGCTTTATTATGCTTGTATGTATTATTCCCTCTTTTATCTTCTGTATCTTCCCTTTTCCGTATTTCTTATTTAATTCGTTTTCCCACTTTTTCGTCAATAAAAAAAGAGCATCATTTTGCTCTTTTTTCATAGTATTCTCTTGTATATATCCCTGTAATACCGCATTGGGTTCGTATGCTTTTATTGTCATATTTGTTCCTGAGAAAACAGCTATCGCCATTATTGTTATCCCTAGCTTTAAGACCATTTTCTCGGACCAAACCACTCTTTGTTCCGACAGTTCATACATATTAATGTTTCCTTATACTACAATTGTAACATATTTTTTACGTTTTTTCAAGTGACTATTAAGAATTTTTAATATATAATAAAGTAAAACGGAGGTTTTTATGAAAGATTTGGCGGTTAAATATTTTATGGAAGGTTATTCCTGTTCGGAGTCAATAGTTCAGGCAGCAGCGGATAAGGGATATATTTCTTATGATGCTCTGAGTATTGCGACTTCGTTTTCGGGGGGAATGGGTGCCAGATGCCTTTGCGGTGCTGTTGCAGCTGCACAAATGGTTATCGGCGCCATGTACGGTAAAAATTCATCCCGTGACGGAAAACAGGCAAGAGCTTTAGCTAAACAGTTTTATGAAAACTTTACCGATAAATATAAAGTTACTTGTTGTAAGGTTTTAAGTGCGGGTTTTGAGGATTTCCACTCACCTGAAAGACGCAGGCATTGTTCCTCTATGGTAGCTTATTCCGCCGACTTGCTTGATAATATACTTAAAACGAACCTCGTAAATAGCTGATTTTACATAAAAATCAGCCGCTCGATAAATTAATTTATTACCTTATATACTAACGGCCTGGTTTTTGGCGGTTCACTTCCCGTTTGCACTGCCGAAAGAATTAGTTCTTCCGCTTCTTTTATTGCGGATTGTTTATTTGTATATATTGTTGCAAGTGTTTCGCCGGCTTGAATTCTTTCTGATGTTCTTTTATTTAAGTATATTCCGGCGCTGTAATCTATTGAATCCGTTTTTTTCTCTCTTCCGGCACCTAAGTTTTTACATGCTTTTGCTATGTTTAGTGCATCAATATTCGTAATATATCCGCTTTTAACTGATTTTACTTCATACTTAATTTTTGCCTGCGGCAAAAGATTATAATTTTCAGTTATACGTTCATCCCCGTTTTGCGACTTTATTATCTCTCTGAATTTTTCTAATGCTTTCCCGCTCGATATCAGTTCATCAATATAATTATCCGATTCTTCTTTACTTTTTACCTTGCCGTTTTTCTTTAATGCCTCACGGCACAATGTATATGTGATTTCTTTTAAATCATTTTCTTTATTTCCCTTCAGAAACTCCATTACTTCTATGATTTCTATGGAATTACCTACGGCTCTTCCTAATGGCTCATTCATGGAACTGATAACGGCACTGATATTTCTTCCCAGCCTTTTACCCGTTTCAACCATTATTTGAGATAATTTTTCGGCATCTTCAGCAGTTTTTATAAATGCTCCTGAACCGTATTTTACGTCCAGTATTATGTGATTTGCACCTGATGCGATTTTCTTTGATACTACCGAAGATGCTATTAAAGGTATTATATCAACGGTTGATGTTACATCCCTTAATGCATACAATTTCCCGTCCGCAGGTGCCAAAGAAAGAGTTTGTGCTGCTATTGCGGCTTTATGCTCTTTAACCTTTGATTTAAATTCTTCTATACTTAAATCGGTTCTAAATCCCGGAATTGATTCCAGTTTATCTATTGTTCCTCCGGTATGACCTAAGCCCCTTCCTGATAATTTTGCACTGTATACTCCTGCAGCCGCTAATATCGGCAGCATTATTATTGTTATCTTGTCACCGACTCCGCCCGTAGAATGTTTGTCGGTTACGTCTTTTGAGATATCTTCTAAGTTTAGGGTTTCTCCCGATTCCGCCATGTATTTCGTTAAGTATGTTATTTCATCTGTGTTCATCCCCTGAAAATATATTGCCATTAACAGAGCACTCGTTTGGTAATCTTCTATCGTACCTTCCGTTACTCCGTTTATAAAAAACCTTATTTCTTCTTCGTTTAATGCATTACCTTGTTTCTTTTTCTCTATTATGTCAATTATTTTCATCTTTCACCTTCCCGAAATGTTTTATAAAAAAACAAAAGAAGCCATAGTTTAATTTCGGCTTCTTTTATTTTTTCTTTTTTTATTTTATTTCTTCTGTGTGTTTAGGTATTGTATTATATCGTTTGTTACATCTACACCGCCCGCATATACAACTCCGTAATCAAGAATAACATCAAGCTTTTTAGCTGTTGCTACGGCTTTTGATGCTGCAAGGACATTATCTCTTATGACTTTTTCTTTTTGGTCTTTTAAATCATAAATTCTGTCTTCTTTTAATTTAAATTCTTTTTGAAATTGCTCTTCAAATGTCTTTTTTTGTAACGGTGATTCTATCGTCCTGAATTGTTTATCTTTATCCATAGCATATTGTTGTAATTCTAACATCTTATTATCTAAATCTTTATAAGTGCTTCTGGCTAATGAATATTCGGATAACACTTTCTGAAAGTCGGCATATCCTATTGTTGTCGCATTGGCTGTTAAATTTGCAGCTGCCATTACTAATAATGCCGTTAATGTTAATTTTATCTTTGACATATTTCCTCCTGTTTTATTTCCTTATCTAATCCGGTGCCGCACTTTGCCGCCGGCTGTCTTGAAATTTCTTTTCGTTCGGGATAGCCGCTCGCTTACCGGACTTGCGTACATCCGAAATTTCGCTCGTGTTCCTTATCGTGAAATTTTCTCGGACATATTAATAATATAATAGAAATTTTTGATTATTTCAAATATTTAATTTATTTGATAAAAATATGTCTGTTATATAATCATATTAAGGAGAAATATATTATGTTAATTGTAATGGAATCGGGTGCCGATGAAAATAAAATTCAAAAGATTGTTAATTTTATAAAAGATAAAGGTTTTGATGCCCATGTATCAAAAGGTGAAGACCATACCGTTATCGGTGCGGTAGGAAGAAAAGTTATTGATAAAAGGGATATTGAACTGCTTGAAGGCGTTCAGGAAGTTATAAGAATTTCTTCGCCTTATAAACTTGTCAGCAGGGTTTTTAAACAAAGTGATACAGTTATTGATGTTAACGGTGTCAAAATAGGCGGCGGTCATGTCGGTATGATTGCCGGTCCTTGTTCCGTAGAATCTTATGATCAGATGGATATTACCGCATCTAAGTTAAGCAGCTGCGGTGTTAAAATATTAAGAGGCGGAGCTTTTAAACCGAGAACTTCTCCTTATGCTTTTCAGGGACTAGGTGAAGAAGGACTTAAAATTTTACGCGAAGTGGCTGATAAGTATTCTATGGCTGTTACTTCCGAAGTCATGGAAGTTTCTCAAATTCCTATGTTTTTGGAATATGTTGATATTCTTCAGGTTGGGGCAAGAAACATGCAAAATTTTAATCTGCTTAAACATCTCGGTGAAATAAGAAAACCGGTATTGTTAAAACGCGGTTTGTCTTCCACCATTGAAGAATGGTTAATGTCTGCGGAATATATAATGTCGGGCGGGAACAGAGAAGTTATTCTTTGTGAAAGAGGAATAAGAACTTTTGAGCATATGACAAGAAATACCCTTGATATTTCTGCAATACCCGTTGTTCAGAAAATCAGCCACCTTCCGATTTTGGTTGATCCCAGTCATGCTACGGGGTTAAGAGATAAAGTCGCACCGATGTCAAAAGCTGCCATAGCGGCAGGCGCCGACGGGCTTATTATTGAAGTTCATCATTCTCCGGAAACGGCTTTATGCGACGGTGCTCAATCTCTTTATCCGGAAGATTTCCGTGTTTTGTTTGATGATTTAAAAGTTCTGGCAAAGGTTGTTAATAAAAAATTCTGAGCTTGACGGGTTTTATTGCTTTCTGTACGATATAAAATATCACTCCTGAAGTATATTTCCGGAGTGATATTTATAATTTTTTTGGGAGAGTTTTATTTTACGGCTTTAGCTATTTGATCGGTAATATCTGTACCGCCTGATAATACCGCCCCTTTGGCAAGCACTAAGTCATATCCGTTAGCTTTTGCGTTAGTATCTATTACTGCGGAAATGCTTTTATCAATAGCCAGCAGTTTTGTTTCATAATTCTTTGCTATTGATTCTCTCTTAGCTTGGAATTCTTTGTTATATTTTTCTTCCAATGCCTTTTTCTTACTTGCATCTTTTTCTTTATCGAGTGTGGATTTCGCTGTTTCAATGAATTTTGCTATTTCTTGGCTTTTCTTAGCCTGCTCTGATTTTAAAGCTTTTACTTGTGCTGATGATTCAACAACTTTTTGTACATCCACTACTGCAACTTTATAGTTTGCAGGTACATCGGAAATTGCAAAATTACCTGCCGTAAGACCAATTCCGAATGCGATTAAAGAAATTGTAAGAATTTTAAAATTATTTTTCATCTTTGTCTCCTTTTTTCATAAGCAGATTATATCATTTTTATAAATATTTTTCAAATTGCCTTAAAGGTTGTGTTTAGGACTTATGCATAAGTTCGTTGAATGCCGATTTTACTGATTTTGTGTAGTCCGGTTTTAAGATGCCTTTTTCGGTTATTATACCTGTTATAAGTTCATTAGGTGTGACGTCAAATCCGGGATTAATAATATTGACATTTTTTGCACATATCCAATCTCCGTTTATATGTGTAACTTCTTCGTGGTTTCTTTCTTCAATCGGGATTTCTTTTCCTGATTTTATATTTAGGTCAATCGTAGATAACGGAGCAGCTATATAAAAAGGAATATTATGATATTTTGCCGCGATGGCAACCGTATATGTGCCTATTTTGTTCGCTGTATCGCCGTTAGCGGCAATTCTGTCCGCACCGACGATAACCATATCAATCATGCCTTTTGACATAAAATATGAACACATACCGTCAGTAATAAGGGTTGTAGGAATGCCGTCCTGAGTAAGTTCCCAAGTAGTTAATCTTGCTCCTTGCTGGCGCGGCCGAGTTTCATCTGCAAACACCTTTATTGTCGGGTCTTTAGCGTATGCACTTCTTATAACTCCCAGTGCCGTACCGTAACCTACGGTTGCTAATGCTCCGGCATTACAATGAGTTAATATTGCCGCACCTTTTGGAACAACTTCCGCACCATAGTCGCCCATCTTTTTATTTATCTCTATATCTTCATTTTCAAGTTTTATACCGTTTTCTATTAATGCTTTTGTTATTTCTTTACTGCTGCCTTGTGTTTGGTTTGCAAGCTGCATCTGTTTATCAACCGCCCACATTAAATTTACTGCTGTCGGTCTTGATGATTTAAGATACTCCGCTTTTTGAGCAAGCTTATTTAAAAATTCTTCTTTATTTTTTTCTGTTTTGGACAGTTCTATTGCACCGAGTGCAACACCGTGTGCTCCTGCTATTCCTATCGCCGGTGCACCTCTTACTATCATATCTTTTATTGCTCTGTACATCTCTTCGGTTGTTGTTATATCAACAGTTTTAAATTCTTTGGGCAGTATTGTTTGATCTATCATTCTTGATTTATTTTCCACCCACTCTATTGTTTTAATTTTTGATTTGAAAGCCATATTATTTCCTCTTGTTTTGATAAAAATAAATTAAAAAATATGATGTTATAAATGCCGTAAATGCGTTCATTATTGCACTCATTAATGCCGTTAATATTATCATAGGTATTAAAAATCCGATATTGTAAAATATCACCTTTATCCATATAAAAGAGTCTATTTTAAAAATTAATTGAAGCACAAATGCAACGGGAAAAAATATTACGGAAAATCCCAAACAGGAACAAAATCCCGATAATGCTCCTACCGTGAGTGTCTGATGTATTTCATTTACATCCGTTAACTTTAAATAGCTCAAATATATCAATATGAAAGGAGCCGTAAAAAACATAATTATTATAAATGCAAAATACGTAAATGCGGGAATTAGCGGTATTACCCCTAAAATTGCACCTATAATAAATGAAAAAATTACTGTTGTTTTTAAAATTGTTTTATCAATCATTTATTACACCTTGCCGTTAAGTTATTCCTTATATGACATAAAGCTATTGCTATAGAGTCCAAAGTATCATCCAGAGTTGGGAAGTTCTTATATTCTACGCTCATTTTAACTATTTTTGCAACTTCTTGTTTGGATGCTCTGCCATATCCTGTGATTATTTGTTTTACTTCTATCGGAGTAAACTCCGAAATGAGTATATTCTCTGACTCCAATACCGACAATATTACTCCCCGAGCTTCCGCTACAGGTATTATTGTTTTTTGATTTTTGAAGAAAAACAGCTTTTCTATACCTGCTGCTTCCGGTTTGTATTTATTAATAATACTTCTTAAATCATTTTCTATTTCAAAAAGCCGTGCAGCATCAGTTTTTGTCTTATCTGTCTGTATTGAACCTGATGTTATCAGGTTGTTTTTTCCGTTTTGACTTTCTATAATCGAATATCCTACAATAGCAAGTCCCGGATCTATTCCTATTATTCTCATAAATTAATTATAAATTAAATATCCGTAAAAACTATTTTTTAAGATTTGTTAAATTCTAAATTAAATTAAGCACTTTTGACTTTTTATTAATTTATTAATAACAGAAAGGTAAAAATGAAAATAAACGGAATTTCCCAAACAATAATCGGAATATATAAAGATAAAATCCCTGCGGGAAGAATAATTAGGAAGTATGCTCCAGCAGGCGATATAGTATCTTTTAGCGGTAAAAATAAATCCGCCGGAAAAGAAAAACATATAAGTTCCAATGTTTCAAAAGCTGTAGAGCTTGCTGATAAATTAACTCAAATTCCGACGGAAACACCGTTTTCCCTGAAATTAATATCTTCAATTATGGCTCAGGACTCTGCTGATATATCATTAAGACCAATAGAGGAACTTGCGGACGTAATTGATGACTCACAAAATTACGGCGCATATTACAGCGGAATTTTAACACAAGATTTTAATATTTCAGATGTTGTTATATATTTAAACACTTCAAAGGCAGATATAGACAGTGCCAAAAGGCTTTCTGTAATTCAAGACACCGCTCATGAATATACTCATGCACTGCAAATGCAGGAGGGAACAGTAACAGAATTTTTAAAAACCGTTACAAAAGGCAATTACCAATATGCAAAAGCTCTGCAAGGACTCGGTATTATGGCGTTTAAGCCTCTTGATAATGATATTCAAGCTCAAGCTGTTATGAAAGTTTTCAGAAACTATGAGAATATGTGTGCACTGAAAAAATACGGATTTCTCTATCCGAGAGAACAAAAAGTCTCAAAACAAGACATCTTTGACAGTTTAGGAGTAAAAAACGAGCAGGAATTTAAAACATTTATCTTAAAACAATTTGATAATTCTTTTGAATACAACCTTTGCACTCTTTTATCAGACCCTGAAGTATCAGCTATGATACCCGAAAAAAATTATAATAAAATAAGAAATAAAGTAAAAACATACTGCCAAATGTATGCTCTTCGTGAAAAAGAAGCATACACAAGTGAAAGTATTGTTGCAAAAAAATACTTAAAAACAGATAAATCCATTAACTTAGATATATTCCCGATATATTATTCAATGGTAGCTGATGCATTGAAATAAAACTACGGTCTTATTCTGTCCATTAATCTCGGGAACGGAATTGTCTCGCGAACATGCGGAAGTCCGCAAATCCAAGCAACCGTTCTTTCTATACCAAGTCCGAAACCTGCGTGCGGAACGGAACCGTATTTTCTTAAATCTAAGTACCAGTCAAATACTTCTTCTGGCAAGCCTTGTTCTTTAATCTTAGCAAGTAATTTATCAAGGTCTTCTTCTCTTTGTCCGCCGCCTATCATTTCTCCGTAGCCTTCAGGTGCTATAACATCCACGCAGGCAGCTTTATTGCCGTCTTGTTTCATATAAAATGCTTTAACTGCCATAGGATAGTGGTGTATCATAACGGGTCTGTCAAATTCTTCCGAGATTAAAGTTTCCTCATCTCCGCCAAAATCTTCACCCCAAGGGGTATCATTACCTTTTTTATGAAGAATTTCAATAGCTTCATCATAAGAAATTCTCGGGAACGGACGTTTAATATTTTCAAGTTTTGAAACATCTCTTTCAAGAGTTTCCAAATCCGCTCTGTTATGTTCTAATACTTGCTGAACTATATATTCAACAAACTCTTCGGCTAAATCCATATCATCGTAAATATCGGCAAAAGCAATCTCCGGCTCAACCATCCAAAATTCGGTTAAGTGGCGTCTTGTTTTTGATTTTTCAGCCCTAAATGTAGGCCCAAAACAGTATGCTTTACCTACAGCCATCGCAGCTGCTTCCATATATAACTGTCCTGATTGTGTCAGGTATGCTTTTGTATCAAAATAATCGGTTTCAAAAAGGTTTGTTGTACCTTCACAGGCATTCGGTGTAAAAATTGGCGCATCTACCAGAGTAAACCCATGTGAATCAAAGAAATCACGTATAGATTTTATAATTCTGTGGCGTACATTTAAAATAGCTTTTTGTTTTAACGAACGCAGCCACAAATGGCGATGTTCCATTAAAAAATGGGTTCCGTGTTCTTTCGGGGTTATAGGATAGTCATTTGCAACGGAAATAACTTTTACATCAGCTGCATCAAGCTCATATCCGATTTTAGAACGCTCATGCTTTTTGACTGTACCTGTTATTTCAACAGAACTTTCCTGCGGAATTCTGTCTGCCAAGTCAAAAACTTCATCGGTTACGTTTCCTTTAAAAACAACGGCTTGAATTTCAGCAGTTCCGTCACGTAATTGAAGAAAATGAAGTTTCCCGCTTGAACGCTTATTATACAACCAGCCTTGAAGGGTAACTTCTTTGCCTTCATAATCTTTGATATCACGTATCCAAATTTTTTTCATCTTAACCTCTCTTTTGTCTTTGAGGTTAATTTTATCATATTTGAAAGTTAATTAAAAGAGTCATCAAATATCAGATTATATATTTAATCAGTTTTTTAACTACTATATCCCAAGCTTTTGAATTGGGATGTCCGTTAGGAACCGTATATTCTTCGGATTCAAAATTCGTACCCGGAAAATCTTTTAATAAGTCTATAATAATAAACCCCTCATCTTCTAGTTCCTTCCATCTCGGCGTTATATAATTGTAAGCAAGTGAATAGTTTCCGCCTATTTGTGTGGTTGAAAGACTGTAAGGGTGTTTAATGATTATAAATTTCACATTAGGATATCTTTTTTGAAGCTCTTTTCTTGCCTCTTCAAAATGTAATTTAACTAAATCAAAATTTTTATCATCATTTTTTGCATTTAGATGAAATTTGGAAAACATAAATGCTCTGTAAAAGTTAGCAACAACATAAAATCTTTGCAGCGGAAGAGTAATAGGATTTTTTTCGATTAATTTACCGTCTTTTTCTTCGTAGCTTAGATAATAATTTATATGACCGTATTTATCTTCATATATTCTTCGTAAGTGGTCATTAATATAGATATATAAAACATAATTAACAGGTTCTTTGATATCTTTATAAAATTCGCTCTGTTTTGTCATCCAAACCATCTGCCCGAGCCCAAAACCGGCAAAACCCCTGTTGTATACTCTTTCACCGGATAATTCCGCAAGTTTATATTCTAAAGTTTTATCGAAGTTAAGAAAGGCACCTTCTGCAAATGAACATCCGAAAAAAATAATTGCGTTGTTTTTTCCGGTCGGAATATCCATTGTAGGGAAAATCCTTCGTTCATCTAAAAAACTGTTATGCTCATTTTCATAAAAATTTTTAAAATGTGTAAGACTTAAATCATACTTAAAGTTATATGGTTCTATATTTCCCGTACTATTGTAATCACTATGCTGTTTTGCGCAATCCACATAAATTTTGTATTGAGCATCATATTCATTTTTCTTTAATTTATAATCAATAAATATAAAAATCGTGCAAAGAATTATTATATTAACTGAAATTATCAATAACTTCTTCATTTTAACCTCAGTCTGAATATCATGGAAATTATAACATAAATTATCAGAAAGTATTTTTACTTCTGAATATCAGGAGGTTAAACATTATAACCGACAGATTGGGCCGTCAGTAATGTGCGGCACCTGATTATGTAACCTGTAATAAATCTATAGGTTATTTATAATATTTTGAATTTCATTATCTTCTTCAACAGCAGCATTTAAAACTTTATTAATTGATGCTGCAGGTTCTTCTTCAATATTAAATACGGAATTATCTGACTTATTTTTTTCTATAAATTTTTGTATGGCATTAATTGACTCTCTGGTGCTTCCTATAAGTCCCTTGTATTTCTTTAAATTTTCAATACTGAACATAATAAATCCTTTTTACTCTACAATTTTGTTATCGGATTTTAAATGAAAAAACTTTAGTAATTTTTATGAAAAATTAATTTTTCTTCATAAATAGTTCCGTAACGGAATAATATTTGTTTAAAAAAAAATATTTTTATGTAAAGATAATAGAAGATAGCGAAAGCTAAGAATAAATTTTATTAGTAGAGATAATAAAGGAAAAAGAAAAATGGCAAGACAAGTTCCCTTAGAGAGAGTAAGAAACTTTGGTATTGCTGCTCATATTGATGCAGGTAAAACAACTACCACAGAACGTATTCTTTTCTATACAGGTAAAACACATAAAATCGGAGAAGTACACGATGGTGCTGCCGTAACCGACTTTATGGATCAGGAAAGAGAAAGAGGTATTACAATCCAATCAGCGGCAGTTACTGCTATGTGGAAAAACCATCAATTCAACATCATCGATACACCCGGACACGTTGACTTCACTATTGAGGTAGAACGTTCACTTCGTGTATTAGACGGTGTTGTAGCTGTATTCTGTGCTGTAGGCGGTGTTCAATCTCAATCAGAAACAGTTTGGAGACAGGCTAACAGATACGAAGTACCAAGAATGGTATTCGTTAACAAAATGGACAGAACCGGTGCTAACTTCTACCGCGTTGTTGATCAAATCAAAAACAGATTAGGCGCAAATGCCGTTCCTATTCAATTACCTATCGGCGCAGAAGATAAATTTACGGGGTTAATCGACCTTATGCGCATGAAGGCTGAAATCTACACTAACGACTTAGGTACGGATATTAAAGAAGAAGATATTCCTGCGGATATGATGGATAAAGCAAAAGAATATCACGCCGCTTTGGTTGAAGCTATCTCTGAATTTGACGATGACTTAATGATGAAGTTTATGGAAGGCGAAGAACCTACCGTTGAAGAACTTAAAAAAGTTTTAAGAAAAGCTGTTTGCGATAATAAAATCGTTCCGGTTACTTGCGGTACAGCGTTCAAAAATAAAGGTGTTCAATTATTACTTGATGCCGTTATGGATTATATGCCTTCACCAATAGATGTAAAAGCTATTGAAGGTGAACTTGAAGACGGAACAAAAGTTGAAAGACATTCATCAGAAGATGAACCTTTCTCCGCTTTGGCATTCAAAATTATGACAGACCCTTATGTAGGACGTTTAACCTTCTTAAGAGTATATTCCGGTAAATTAACCGCAGGCTCTTACGTATTAAACGCTACAAACGGTAATAAAGAGCGTATTTCACGTTTGGTACAAATGTATGCCGATCAAAGAAACGAAATTACCGAAGTTTATGCAGGTGATATCTGCGCAGCTGTTGGCTTGAAAGATACAACAACCGGTGATACATTATGCGATGAAAATGCTC
>CANRHJ010000032.1 GCA_947630355.1 Candidatus Gastranaerophilales bacterium
TGCATATATATCCGTCAAGCTTGTCCATATCAAATGCATGCAAAGGCTGACCGTACTCGAGCAATACATAGTTTGTTATATCTACAACATTATTTATTGACCTTATTCCGGATACTTCCAGTCGTCTTTTCATCCACTCGGGGGACGGTTTTATTACTACGTCTTTTATTACCCCGCAGCTGTAATAATTACATGTGTCTTTGTCCTTTATTTCAACTTGAAATAAATTTGTTTTCTTCTCAACAATATTCGGCTTGTTTTGTTTTAATTTTTTGTTAAACAGAGCTGCTATCTCACGTGCAACACCTATAACGGACATTTCATCGCCTCTGTTTGGTGTCGGTGTAACATCTATTATCGTATCTTCTTTGATATTAAGAACTTCTTCCAGTTTCATTCCTATTTTAATATCTTTATATAACCTGTTTAATATTAATATTCCGTCTTCTTCCTGCAATCCGTTTAATCCGAGTTCATCCTGAGAACAAAGCATTCCTTGTGATTCAACACCTCTTATTACGGCAGGTGTTAATTCATATTGCTCTCCGGTTTTTCTTGACAATACTTTTGAACCTACAGATGCATAAGGTATTATCTGCCCGACCTGTATATTTTGAGCGCCGCATACTACTGTCTTTAATCCGCTTGAAAGTTCAACATCCACTAAATGAAGTTTATCTGCATTGGGATGCTGCCTTATTGCCGTTATTTTGGCAGTCTGAATATTGCTGAAGCAGGCTCCCGTCTTTTCTACTCCTTCTACTTCAAGTCCGCTCATCGTTAATTCATGAATTATTTCTTCTTCCGTTAAGTCGCTTATATCAGTAAATTCATTTATCCATTCTAATGATATCTTCATTTTCAGTTCCTTTTATATCTTCATAAATCCTGTAATATCTTCCCGAATAATACCGGTGTTCACAAATTTTGCTATTGTTTAAAATCTCTTGTTCGAATATCTTTGAAACAAGTGAAAATCCGCAAACATTCCGTGACCTTTTTATTTTATTATAAAGTATTTTTAATGTCATCTCTCTTTTATTTTAGTTAATATTTTTGCAAATTTTATTTATACGGCTACAATGTATATATTATGTATAAAAATATTTCTTCTAAAATAATTCTTATTGTAATTTTTGCACTTTTATTGTCGTTTGTTTACTGCTTTTCTTATTTTAAACTCGACAACAGAATAAACGATGTTTTTACGAATATATTAATTTCTTTTTCTGATAAAAAACCTTCTGATGATGTTGTTTTGATTAGTGTTGATAATAAATCAACCGCACAAATTCCTCTGCCTTGGCAAAGAAATTTATATTCCGATATTATTAATTTTTTAGAAAATTATGCGGGTGCGAAAGTTATTGTTTTACAAAATACCCTAAGATTTTCCGACTCTTATGACAATAATTTGAACAAGGCTTTTTTTTCAATTTTGCCGAATTATAAAAATTTTATCGCTTCTTATTATTTTACAAATTCGGCTCTTGCTGATGGTGTTTTGACTTCCGATAATTTTGATACTTTTAATCTTAAAAATACCTTTAATATATCGGATAAACGATATAAAAAATACAAATCATCTTATATGGGTATTGTTAATATTCCGAAAGATTATTTGTATAATGTTAATAATTTTGCCGCATCCCTTTTGCATGAAGATAATGACGGTGTCGTGAGAAATTATCTGCCGGTTATTGATTTTAATAATAAATTGTATCCTTCAATAGCTCTTAGTGCATTTTCCATGTATTCGGGGATAAATGATTTTGTCTTATATGATAATTTCTTGTGCTCGGCTGATAATTGTACATCTTTTAAAATGCCTCTTTTTCACCATTCCGCTTATGATTATTTAGACAATCCGATTTCGGGATTATACTATAAAATAAACTGGTATAAGCCCAATTCCGATTTCTATTCTCATAAATCATTTTCTGCGGTTGATGTCTTAAATTCCTATTACGATATACAAAAAGGAATAACACCGAAAATAAACCCGAATGCTTTTAAAGATAAAATTGTTTTAATTGGTTTTAATATTAATACCGATTTGTGGACTTATGTCAGTGAAACTCCGGTGTTAAAACGTCAATCGGATATCGATATCCACGCTGCCGTAATAAGTAATATGATAAATAAATCTTTTAAATCCGTTCCCTCTTTCAATTCTTCCTTATTTGTAACTTTGATTTTCTCTTTATTTATTATTTTCGGATTTAAAAATTACAAATATAATTTAATTTTTACTTCACTTCTTTGTTTGTTATATTTTTCTTATTACATAATTGAGTATATTTTAAATACTTATGTTTCCCCTATTGCACCAATATTAACAATGTATTGCGCAGCCTTGTTAAAAATTTTATATTCTCAAATTTTTACGGATAAAACATCTGATATGATTAAAAGAGCTATGGGAAAATATATATCCAAAGATGTTATGAAAAAAGTTATTTCAAATCTTGATAAACTCGATTTGGGCGGAGTAAGAGCAGTAGTAACCGTCTTATTCGTCGATATTCGCAACTTTACACAAATTTCCGAAAATCTTTCTCCTCAAAATGTTACTTCCGTTTTAAATGAATATTTTTCCGTAGTGGAGCCTGTTATCGGGAAATATCACGGTATTATTAACAAATATATGGGTGATGGCGTTTTGGCCGTTTTCGGTGAACCCATAAAAGATGATAACCATGCTCTTAATGCGATTAAATGCGGCATGGAAATCACTCAAAAAGTCAGAATTTTACGCGATAAATTGATTAATGAAGGAAAACCAAAGATTGAAATTGGTATCGGAATTAATACAGGCGAGGTTTTCGCAGGTAACATCGGTACTGAAGAACGTTTTGAATATACCGTTATCGGCGATAACGTTAACTTGGCTTACAGAATTGAAGCCTATAATCAAATGCTTAAAACATCTTTCTTAATCAGTCAATATACCTATGAATTTGTTAAAGATTATGTGGATACCGTTAAATTAAGCAGTGTTAACATTAAGGGTAAATCTAAACCCATTGATATTTATGAAGTTTTGAAGATAAAAAATGAATGATAATTACTTAAATGACATTGATATTGACCAAATAAAAAGGGCAATTGAAGTAGAAGAAAAATATAAATATATTAATATAAGAGGCAGAGTAAACTACTTTTCGGACTTCATGCTCAAACAGCTGAATATTATCTATAAAAAATCGGGCAAAAATCCTAAATGGCTTCCGCTTGTTGAAGCTTTTGAACATTATCCGTTTGAAACGACTCTGCAAAGAAAAAAATATATTTTAAGGTTCGCTGCTTTGATTAAGCAAGATATGAATTTTTTTAAAGATAAAACTGCAAAAAATTTATCAATTAATAATATTTATACCGCAGATATTGTTTCATTAAAAGGTATCGGCCCTAAATTCGCTTATTTGCTTAATAAAGCAGGTATTTTTACGGCTTATGATTTAATTTCTTATTATCCGAAAAAATATATTGATTATTCCTCAAGAACATATATAAAAGACCTAAAGCCGGGCATGAATACAACAATATACGGCCGAATTTCATCTTTAAAAACATTTACGACTAAGAATAATCTCACAATAATTAAAGTTACGGTTACGGATGAATCAGCTTCGCTGGAACTCAATTTCTTTTATGCAAAACTCAACAGATATTCAATCGAACGTTATAAATCTCAATTTCCGAAGTATTCCGGAATTATTGTTTCAGGTCAGGTAAAAAAAGATAATTATACAGGGAAAAATACTATTGATAAACCACAATTTCAAATAATAAGTGAGGATACAATAAATAAAGAAAACTTGAATTTGGGCAGAATTGTTCCGATATATCCTCTTGTTGAAAATTTAAATATAAAAGCTCTGCGTAAAGCTATTGATAATGCTTTAAAATATTATTATCCGAGTATTATGAATATTTTGCCTGATGAAATCATAATGAAAAACCATATGATAAATAAAAATGATGCATTAAGGATAATACATTTCCCCGATAATGAAGTGGAACTTCAAAATGCCAGATATACTCTTGTTTATGAGGAATTTTTTCTGCTGGAATTAAAATTGCTGCTATTAAAAGAAAGTAATAAAACCAGTTTTAAAACCGTATCTTTGACGGTTGAAGAAGACGGACTGGTTAAAAAATTTATAAATTCGCTGCCTTTTGAATTAACCTCATCACAGAAAAAAGCCGTAAACGAGATATTAAACGATATAAATAAAGATGAACCGATGCAGCGCTTGCTTCAAGGTGATGTTGGCAGCGGTAAAACCGTAGTAGCTTGCATTATGCTTTTAGCTGCGATAGAAAACGGTTTTCAGACAGCTATTATGGCACCTACCGAAATACTTGCTCAGCAGCATTTTAACAATTTTATAAAGTGGTTAACGCCTTTTGGCATCAGTATTGGGCTTTTTACTTCTTCTAACTCAAAAAAGCAGCGTAACAAATTAGAACAAGATTTGAGAAACGGTCAGATTAATATAGCTATCGGTACTCATTCATTAATTCAGGATAATATTGAATTTAAGAATTTGGGTGCGATAGTAATTGATGAACAGCACAGGTTTGGTGTAAAACAAAGAAACATTTTAAAAAATAAAGCTAAAATTCCGCAAATGTTAACGATGACAGCCACTCCCATTCCGAGAACGCTTGCCTTAACAGTTCACGGTGATTTGGATTTAACAGTTATTGATGAACTTCCCAAAGGAAGAAAACCCGTAAAAACTTCATTGATTAAACAGTCACAAAGAAAACAGGCTTTAGACTTAATAAAAAGTGAGGTTAATAAAGGTCATCAGGCGTATATTGTTTTTCCGTTAATTGAAGAGTCTGAAACTTTATCGGCAAAAGCAGCGACAAAAGAAGCAGAAGAACTTCAAAACGGCTATTTTAAGGATTTAAAAGTCGGACTTCTTCACGGAAAAATGAAACCTGATGAAAAAGACAAAGTAATGAATGATTTTAAAAACAAAATTTATGACGTTCTTGTATCAACAACAGTTGTAGAAGTCGGTGTGGATGTACCAAATGCTACTGTTATTGTTATTGAAAACGCGGAACGTTTTGGCCTTTCTCAATTACATCAGTTAAGAGGCAGAGTAGGAAGAAACGAATATCAATCATATTGTATACTTGTATCATCTTCAAAAAATGATGATACTATGACAAGATTAAATGTTCTTGTGCAAACTAATGACGGATTTATAATTGCGGAAAAAGATTTGGAAATAAGAGGGCCCGGAGAAGTTTTAGGAGTCAGACAAAGCGGTATTCTTGAACTTAAACTTGCTGATTTGACAAGAGATTTGCCTATATTGGAACAAGCAAGATATGATGCTCAAAATTATTTGAATAATAATGAAAAATCGGAATTTCCGCAGGAATTGGTTAAATATCTTGAATCACAAAATAATATAATAAGCGGCTTATCTCCGGATTAGTCATCTTACCTCTTATAATATACATATAAGGTCCAATCACCGGATGTCATAATCGTTTCAAGCTTTAAATCGTATTTTATTATGTATAATAAGTTTATTTTCAGTGATGAAAAGACCAGAAAGATAAACGGGATTTTTTCATATTCGGATTTGTTGTTTATTATGCTTTGAATATAATCGTTTTCAAGAAAAGAAACATTGTTTAACATTAAAATTCCTACCCGATTGCCCTTTTTTATGCGGCTTAATATATTTGTGTTAATATTTTTTACTATATTCGGGTTCGGTATTGTTTTAAATGTCTCTTTATATAAATTCTTTCCTTCTTTTATAACTTTGTCATAGTCATCATCGTTAAATATTGTATTGTTAAAATTATATTTATCTATTGAATAGAAATTATAACGTGCATTTTCAGGTAAATAACGAAGAAATTTATCTTTGCCGTAGTACGTCAATATAACGAAATCACCCGGTTTTAAGGGAGATTTGTTGATTAATTCGGCAGCGGCTCTGTGTCCTTCTGGCCTGCTTTTTTTTGATACCGAATCTTTTGATGTATATAAATAAAAGATATTTAATAAAATTAAAATTGATATTAATATTGCCCTGTATATGTATTTTTTAAAGGATAAAAGCCCGTATACAACTGCTAAAATTAAGAACGGGTATATTTCCGTTGTATATTTGGTTATTAAAATCATTTTGCCTATAAATGCAAAAAATATCAGCGACAAGAAATAAAAACCGCAAGCGTATAACATATAGTTTATTATTTTATTTTTAGCCGTAACGGCTTTGATAATTGATATCAGAGAGATAATTGAAGGGATAAGTGCAAAAATAATAAATATAAAATTTATCGATGAAGCCGAATAAATATAAGATAAAAATGATGATTTTGTGTTAACAATATTAGTTTGAACGGGAGAGAAGTAATCGATAAATACACAAATAACTTTTACTATTGAAAAATCCGCCCAGAATTGTGATAGGTTTTTAGATAATGCTATATTTAACAAAACCGGTAATAACAGTATAAGCATAATTATAAACGGCATAAAATATTTAATTTTTACAATCAGTTTATCAAGTATTTTGTTGTATTCAGAATTGTTTTTATATAAATACAAAAACAAAAAAAAGTTTATAAATATACAAAAAATGATACCCAGAGTATGCAGAGTACATAATATTATATTTAAAGTAAAAAACATAAAAAGATTAAATGTTTTAGGTGTTTTTGCGGATTTGATAAAGAAAAGAAAAATTAAAGATGAAACAAGGAAAATAAGAGTATAAGGCCTTACTTCCTGAGCGAAGTAAATGCAAAATGAACTTATAGTCGTCAAAAAAGCAGTTAGCATACCGCATTTTTCATCTTTTAATTCTTTACCCAAGTAATACATAGCAACAATACTTGCGATGGAAGGAATTACGGAGGAATACCTTAACGATATATCGGTATCTGGGAATATAAACATCCAAAATTTCAGATAAAAATAATACAATGGCGTATGACAATTCTGCATTATCATCTTAAAAAATGAATATAAACCATCAGTTTTGGCAATCATCCATGTAAAGTATTCATCAAAATAGAGTCCTTCGGGTTTATCCAAGTACCAGGCTCTGAAAAACAAGCCTAAGGCAATTATTATAAACAGTTTAAAAAATGTATTTTTTTTCATATCTTTTTGTTAATTTACATGTTAATATAATAAAATAATTTTAACATATATCTAAAGGAATGTATGAAATTAATAATACAAATACCATGTTATAACGAAGAAATTGCGCTTCCCGTAACTTTATCACAATTGCCTGAAAAAATAGAAGGTATAGATGAAATTGAAGTATTAATTGCTGATGACGGAAGTACGGACAGGACTATTGAAATAGCTAAGTCGTACGGCGTAAAACACATTTTAACCTCCACTCATCACAGGGGATTGGCAAAAACATTTATAGCCGGTATACAAAGAGCAATAGCCGAAGGTGCCGATATTATAGTTAATACTGATGCGGATAATCAGTACAATGCTCAGGACATTGAAAAGCTGGTTAAGCCCATCTTGGATAAAAAAGCCGATATCGTGATAGGCGCAAGACCCATAAAGGATATAAAACATTTTTCACAGACGAAAAAAATACTGCAATATATCGGTTCCAGAATAGTAAAACTGCTCAGTTCAACTGCAACCGAAGATTCACCGAGCGGTTTTAGAGCATTTTCCAGAGATGCTGCTCTTGCTTTAAATGTTTTTGATAATTATACTTATACAATTGAAACGGTAATTCAATCGAGAGCAAAAGGTTTACATATTCTTTCCGTCCCGATTAGAGTAAATTCAACTTACCGTAAATCAAAGTTAGTAAAAAACATTTTCACCTACATTCAAAAAAATTCGTTTACGATTTTAAGAATGTTTATTATTTATAGGCCATTCAGATTTTTTGTATTAATAGGCGGTTTTATATTGGCTGTCGGACTCTTTTTAATGTGCAGATTTTTACTTTTATATTTCTTGGGTTCGGGTAACGGACATATACAATCGTTAATAATATCTGCAATATTAATAATAACCGGTTTCCAAACTTGTACTTTGGGTGTTATTGCGGATTTATTGGCTATTAACAGAAAACTTATCGAAGATATACAAATACGTACAAAAAAACTTGAAAATAAATAGTCTTCTTATAGTATCCGACTGACTAAGATTTTTTTTTATTTATTAAAAGATAATTTTTATATGAAAATTATAATTACTATAATAATACTGTTTTTATTACAGAGTTTGTCTTTTGCCTCACAAATTGATGATTATATAAAATCATATACGGAATGCTGCGATAACGAAAGTTATAAAACTTTTTCCAAAGTTATAAAAGGGGGAGCAAGTATATCTGATATTGAAAAACAATTTATTATTGACAGAGAAATATCAGATGAACTTAATTCCCGATTTATTTATACTGACCTGGAAAATTGTATTAAGATTGCATTGGAAGAAAATTATGATATAAAAATTCAAGACCAGTATAAAAGACAGTATTATTGGATGTATAAAAATGCGCAATTTCAGTTACTTCCCGATATATATTATAATTTTGACATATCAAACCTTGAAGGACAATATTTGGTTGGCGGAATAGTTGCGACATCAACACATGAAGTGCCTATTCAAAGTTTAGCGGTTTTACAATGGTCAACGATAAATCAGGGAAAATATTTTTTTCTTGTCGCGCAAAGTAAAAATTTATTCAAAGCATACAGAGCAAATTTAGAATTTACAAAAGAACAAAAAATCAGAGATACCGTACTTGCATACTATGATACGTTAGAGAAAAAAATGGAAATTGAAGTTCAAAAAGTAAATTTATATGACAGAATAGAACAATTAAAGTATACGCAAGGCAGGTTTGAAGCAGGTATAGGGACACTGTATGACGTAAAAAGAGCGCAAGCGGAACTTGCCGGCGCACAGCAGGATTACACTGAAACATTAAATTCATTGAGGCTTCGGCAGGCTGCTTTAGCAAATGTATTAGGGGTTGATATACTTGATGCTATATATCCGTTTGAAATTACCGTTGATCAAAGAGTTCTTGTTAATCCGAATTGTGATATCGAACAATTATATCAACAGGCACTTACCGCAAGAGAAGATATTCGTGCAAAACGCTCCGAAATTGAAGCATATAAAGCCCAAAGAAGTTCAAACTATACCGATATTATCCCGGAAATAACTCTGTCATATCAAAACGGTTTAGTCGGAACCAAAAGAGCAGGCATGAGCTCTCATAACAGTTTAACACTAGATTTAAGAGCACATGTCGGTAAAAATCTTCTAATGGGAACGATTACGAGTATAAAGTCCGACAGCGCTCTTGTTAAAGCTAAAAAATTGGAACTTATTAATTTAGAAAGAGAAGTTAAAGAAAATATTTTATCTTCTTATTATGATTCGATAAATGCATTAAAAAAAGTTGAAGCTTCAAAAGTTGAAACAGAAGCAGCCAATATAAGCCTGGATTTATCTCTAACGAATATGAAAGCCGGTGAGGCTACCTTTATTGATGTTATTGCCTCTCAAAATTTAAAAGTCCAAGCTAATATTAATTTAATAAAAAATATGATAGAATACAATAAAGCACAGACAAATCTTTTGTTTGAAATAGGAATATTAAGTCCTAAAAATGTTTTAAGAGACTATAAGACAAGATTTTATTAACATAAAAGAGCAAGTATGATAAATATTTTTAAAAAATTTTTTTCCGCTGACAAGCAAACCATAATGGACAAAGAAATAAATAATCAGCCTGAAATTATTGAAAGGCTGATAAAAAAGTATATTACCGAAGATAATCAAATAAAAATATCGATACCTGAAGATATAGAGTGTGCAGCACTCATAGCAAGCGGTTCTTCTTATCATTGTGCATCAATTGCCGCTGAATTTATGCGTAATAAACTTCATATATATGCTCAGTCATATTATGCAAGTGAAATGTCTTTAGAAGATAACCCTATTACCGATTCATCGGCTCTTTACATATTTATATCACAATCGGGAGAAACAGCAGATACAAATAATTCGTTGTTAAAAATCAAACAAAAGACAATAAAAACAATGTGTGTAACAAATACTCCAAACTCAACATTATATGAGAATACTAATTACAAGGTTCTAATAAATGCCGGCGAAGAAAAATCAATTGCATCCACAAAGGCTATGTCTGCTCAATTGTTTTGTTTATTTCTGATTGCACTTAAAATAGCGCAAAATAAAGGAATTAACACTGAATCATTTATTTCCGATTTAAAGAAAATACCTAAACTACTTAAAAATGCGCTAACTAATACATTTCAGATATCGGAATATGCGAAAAAGCTTATTCAGTATGAAAATGCTGTTATTTTAGCTTCGGGAAGTTTATATCCGTTGGCAAAAGAAGGTGCTTTAAAAATAAAAGAAACTTCCTATATTAACACTTCGGCATACCCTACGGGTGAGTTTCTGCATGGGCATATTGCCATATTAAATAAAAAATGTGCTCTCATAATTCTGGTTAACGATTTTAATTTGAATTATTCTTTAAAAGTATTTGATAAAATTAAAGAAAATTATAAAACGGAAATACTCGCCGTAACAGATTTGAACATAAATGCAAATTTGAATAAAAATATAATTTTAACGCAGACAGATTCTGATATGGAATTTTTATTTAAATCATTGATAATTTTACAAATACTTGCATGTAAAACTGCTGAATTGTTAAATCGTAATGTTGATAAGCCAATTGGTTTATCAAAGATTGTAAGATAAATATGTAAATTTTTTTTAATATTATGTCAAAAAAAGCAATTTATATAACTTTATTACTTCGGTGTAAGTATGAAAATATCTGATTTAAATATTAATAATAAAACAAATTTATCTTCTCCATTTAATCCGAAATTATTATTCGGAGTCAGATGTGAGGGAATAAAACCGCTTGAAAAAGATACCATATCATTTTGCGGTGCCGGTAAATTTAATTCCGACAACATGATATATGCACCAAGTGAGGGTATATGCAGGAAAGTAGTTCAAAATGCAGAACCTGCAAGATATTATCTGAATTTATTATTGGATCAATACATAGGTAAACTTAAACAGCCGGCATATGAGGCACAAAATCCCGATAAATACCCTGTTGCCGAATATAAAACAGCAATAAAATCAGCATCAAGTATAAGGGAAAAAATTGTATCAAAATATCCCGACATTATAAAAAATGCTGATAAAGTTATTGCTCCGGATTCAATTGACGGTGTTAAGCAAAACGTAAAGGATATTGTCAGAGCAAGAATTGTTTTACAGGAAGGCAAACCTTCACAAACAAAAAAAGTACTTGATGCAATTCAAGAAGCTGTAAATGATAAAAAAATAAAAATTACATCTGTTGAAAATTATCTCCCTGATAAAAATAATCTTTTATTAAACACGGAATTAGATGATTATATATACGCAAAAGATCCTCATTTAGCAAACTTTGCGAAAGCTGCAAATGCTGAATATATAAAAGACAATAAAAAATCCGGATACATGGGAATACATTTGAATATTGACTTATCAGACAATTTATACTCCGGTAAATTTGCCGATTTTAACGGCTATTGTGCCGAAATACAAATATTAGGTTCTGATGTGGAACAATTAAAAGATATTGAAGATTTGTGTTATAAATTAAAAGCAAATAAAAAATCTTCAAACAAACAATATTCAACATTTAACAATTATTTCCTAAAACATTACAATAAAAAATATGAAAATGCTTTTGAAAGTTACACCTATGACAGTTATATTACTCAAAGAGTAAAGCCGCTTTCAAAAAAAAGAAGTTCACAGCTGCCGAGTTTGGAAAAGTTAGGATACGATAATAAACTGCCTTCCACTCTTGATTTTAACAAATTAAAATCCGTTAAAACAATTTGTGATGAAGAAATAAAAGTGTCAGCTGAAAAAGATGCAAAAGAAACCCCTGTAAAAACAAATAAGCTTGTTAAAGAGTGTATTAATCAATTAACCGCAAAATATAAAAAATAAATTATTTTTTGTAACTGTTCATAAATTTATTCATAAATTTACTTAATATCGGAATATAAAAAATACGCCCCAAAATAACGCCCGTAACTATATAGATTAGCAATATAAACACAAACAATTCAAATAAAGTAAAAGAAATACCTGACGGGTAAAATCTTATTATTTTCAATGAAATAACAAAATTAATAACAGCCGTAATAAAGTTTAAAAACGGTATAAAAGACAATAATGACAATATTGTACTAAAACATAATTTGATTATTGCCAATATAATTGAAATAATCATGGATTGAGATATGTTGTACATAAGAAAATATTTGAGATTTCTTTTGCAAACATAGGCAAAAATAATCCATAATAAACCTATAATCCCCATAGAAAAATATGAAAGAACGGAAATAATTTTTTCCAAAAGTGTAATTTTAACTACGTTATGCTGCATTGTTTGTATCTTCTTCCGCTGTCATGTTTTTAATATATTCTTGTATAATTTCAATATAGATAAGCTTAATTTCGTCGTTTTCGGTATCAATATCAACGGCCTGTTTATATACAGAAACTGCAGAACGCAAGTCGTTAAGCATAACATAAGTATTACCGAGTAAAGTGTATACATTTGTATCTGCAGGTTCCAGTTCAATAACCTTTTGATATAAATCAACGGATTTTTCATATTGTTTTTCAGAGTAATATAAATTAGCAAGCAGAATATATGCATTTGATGCCGAAGGATTTATTTCAATTGCCTTATTATATAATTCTATTGCATCATCAATACGGTTTTGCTCATATTTTGAGATTGCAAAACATAAATAAGCCTGGTAGCATTCCGGGTATTTAACAATAACTTTATTAAATAGATTATTTGAAAGTTCAAATTCCTTTGAGGCTGAATATGCATTTGCGCAGTAAATAATATATTTAATATCATCAGGAGCTATCTCAAGAGCCTTTTGAAAATTACTTGCCGCTTCATTATATCTTGAAAGTTTCATTAAAATAAAAGCGATATTAGCGTAGTTCTGAGGAATTTTATTATTCAGATTAAGTGCTTTTTCATAATATCTGAGAGCTTCGTCATAATTATTCTGATCCTGATAGAGCATAGCGATAGCGGAATAAACGGCATAATTTTTCTTATCCATATTAAGAGCTTTGATGTAATTTGACATGGCTTGTTTAAATTCGCCCAATTCAGCGTATGCATTACCGAGATTATAGAATACGGATATATTGTCTACGTTGAGTTCCGCTGCTCTTGAATAATAATTAACAGCTCTTTTATAGTCGTTCTTGCAGAAATAAATACTGCCAAGATTAATTAGTGCAACATAATTCGTGGGTTCAAAGTTTAATAAGCTTTCATATACGCCTAATGCACTGTCAAGTTCCCCGCACGTAAAATATATATTGGCAAGTTTTAAGTATAATTCCGAATCATTCGGATTATCTACTATATTTTTTATTAATTCTTCTATATCTTTCATATTCTTGTTCATAAAAGTATTATACTAAATAATAAATCTGGTAGCAAATAAAAACATATTGGAATAATTATGATTTGGTAAATCTCTTCTGACATAGTTAATCATAAATTTCATATTTTTATACATTTTATAAGTAATACCTGCGGTATATTCTCCGGTTTTTGCATCGGGGTGAGTTTTATCTTCGTTAAAAAAGTCATATCTTGCGATTAATGAAAGTTTTGGAGTAATGTCATAGGATGCGCTTGTGTAAAAGCCTTCAGCTTTATTATTGCTATTATATACACCGTTATAACCGTCAGCATCGGCATATTCTGCTTTCAAATGCAGCTTTGAAAAATCGTAAGCGGCGAAAAACGAGTATTGTTCATAACTGTTCAAATATTTACCGTTTGTGTAACCGGAGCCTATTTTAAATCCGTTAATACTTTCAGAAAAATCAGTAAACGGTTTAAGCATTACGTAAGCCGTAAAATCAAGTCCGTGTCCGAAATCATCCATATATCTGGTACTGTCATAAAGTCCTATGTCATAATCAACATATTTATATGATCCGGTATTTCTGATACCAGCCGAACCCGCATTACCAAAGGTTCTGCCCAATTGAGATTTGAGAACAAACTCTTGCTGCATGGTAGAGAGTGAACCGTTATATGTACTCATAAGTCTGTTGCCTTGCCCAAGTATTATTTTTTGATGTTCGTTTATATTATGTGATACATATAACCTTGAAATTTTATGGGTATAATTGCTGTAATTTTTAAAATTTCTTGTAAGATTTATATCAAACATTAGTTCTGATTTATTGTTGTTAAATCGGGTTCTGAGCATTGGCTCTATCACACCTAATTTTGCATTAAAAGTTGAATCTTTATTTTCAATGTTATTAAACGTTAATGTACCTTCAAATAATACAAGACCCTTTACTGAATTTATAAATGAATTTTCAAATTCCAAACCGTTTTCGGTAAACAATTTTATCGCGGGAGAAATATTACTCTCTTTTTCAATATTGCCGTAATAAACATCGGAAAGATGATCATTAAAACTTTCTCTCGTATCAAGTATAACTTCTTCAATAGCACAAGCTTTAATGTTTTGCATAATAAGAATTATTATGAGTAGAATTATTTTTTTCATGAATTATTATTTACTTTTAAAATGCTGCTAAAATAATCAATAGTCTGTCTAAGCCCGGTTTCAATATCAATAGCCGGTTCCCATCCGAGTTTTTCTTTCGCAAGAGAAATATCAGGTTCTCTTTGAATCGGGTCATCCATAGGAAGCGGCTTATATATTATTTCCGAACTTGAACCCGTAAGTTTAATAATAGTCTTCGCAAAATCTATTATTCTGAATTCACAAGGATTACCCAAGTTAACGGGGCCGGTGAAATGTAAATCATTGTTCATAAGTTTTATAAGGGCATCAACCATGTCGGAAACGAAACAGAAAGCTCTTGTTTGAGAGCCGTCGCCATAGACCGTAATCGGTTCATTTTTTAAAGCCTGAACAATAAAATTAGAAACGACTCTGCCGTCATTTAC
>CANRHJ010000033.1 GCA_947630355.1 Candidatus Gastranaerophilales bacterium
AAGATAATATTATATTTGCGATAGAATCAAGCTGTGATGAAACAGCTGCAGCAGTAGTAAAAAACGGAAGAGAAGTTATATCAAATGTTGTTGCATCACAAATAAAAACTCATATAGAATTCGGAGGTGTAGTTCCGGAAGTAGCGGCAAGAGAACATTTGGAAGCAATAAACGTGGTAATAGCGCAAGCTTTTGAACAATCAGGTTTAAAACCTGATGATATAACTGCATTTGCGGCAACGGTAGGGCCGGGACTTGTGGGTTCACTTCTTGTCGGGATGAATGCGGGCAAATCGCTGGCACTGGCTTATGATAAACCTTTTATAGGTGTTAATCATCTAAATGCTCACGTTTGCGCAAATTTTCTTAACAGTGATTTGGAGCCGCCGTTTGTTGCTTTACTTATCAGCGGAGGACATACTCAAATAATTGAAGTTAAAAGTTATCTTGAGCAGAAAATTATTGGTGAAACTATTGATGATGCAATAGGTGAGGCTTATGATAAAGTCGCAAGATTAATAGGTTTACCATATCCCGGAGGAGTTAATCTGGATAAACTGGCTCAAACCGGAAACCCGCATGCATTTAAATTGCCCGAAGCAAAATTGAATAATGAATTTAATTTTAGCTTTTCCGGATTAAAAACCGCAGCATTACAATTAGTTCAAAAATTAAAAAAAGACAATATAGAACTGCCTAAAGCTGATATTGCCGCAAGTTTTCAGGAGAATGTCTCAAGTGTTCTTTTAAAAAAGACAAAAAAATCGGCAGATAATATTAACGCAAAAACTATTGTACTTGCGGGCGGAGTTGCCGCAAATTCGGAAATAAGGAGAAAGTTCTTTTCGCTTCGGGAAGAAGGGTACAAAATTTATGCGCCCGAGATGAAATATTGTACCGATAATGCTGCTATGATTGCATCAAGTGCTTACTTTTTGGCCGGTACAATGGAGTCTCTCGATATTGAAGTATTTTCCAGAATGTAATTTATGAGAGAGAAAATATTAATTCAAGAGTATTAACTTAGCAATAAAAAGCAGCCATTTTAAGGCTGCGTGGTTTTACACCAAATCTCTCCCTCTTAATTTATTAAAATCAACACTTATCAGCGTTTTTTCAATTACAGGAATTCTTAATAATTGTAGCATAAACACTAAACATTTAACAATACTAATTATTTTGTATACTAAACATTTTGTTAAATATCTTAATAATTTTTTCTTTTTGATGAAAATTTAAAAAAGCTGAGGAACAATTTTGTTCTAATGCCATATTTTAGGGTCTGGCAGCAAAAATATAAACGAAATAATTTTGTTGAACAGAGGCTTTTAAAGATAAATCCTCGCATTTCAGCGATGAGTCGGCACATTAGTATACCTAATGATTAAATTAATTGTATATTTCAGCTAAAAATGTTATTATTTTTATTGAAGGAATTGATTTAAACATGAAGAATAAATTATCCGTAGCTATAGTTTGGCATATGCATCAACCTAACTACCAAACACAACCGAACGGTATAAGGTTAATGCCTTGGGTCAGGCTTCATGCCGTAAAAGATTATTTGGACATGCTTTTAATTATTGATAAATTTCCCTCAATAAAGCTTAATTTCAGCTTGGTTCCGGCACTTTTAGATGCTATTATTGATTACGCCGAAAATGATGCGCATGATATTCATTCCAAACTGACTATTACTCCCGTTGAAGAACTTTCAGACGATGATAAACTATATATTTTAAATTATTTTTTTGATGCGAATTATGATACTCTTATATCAAAAAATGAGCGTTATAATGAGCTTTATAATAAACGTTATTCATCTGCGGAAATAGGAATTAACGATTTTTCACTTCAAGAATATGCGGATATTATGATGCTTTTCAATCTCGTATGGTTTGATCCTATGTGGTTTAATATATATCCGCAATTGAAAAAATTTCTAAAAAAAGGCAAAAATTATTCACTTGAGGACAGACAAAAACTTATAGACTTAAACAGGGATATTATTAAACAGATTATACCCGCATTTAAAAAGTATCAGGATGAAGGAAGAATAGAAATAATAACAAGTCCTTATAATCATCCCATAATGCCCATATTAATCAATCCCAACGATTTAAAAACACCCGCGCTTAAATATAATATGCCGGATTGTAAAATTGCTTTAATGCTTGATTTAAAAGAACAAATCAAATTAGCATCAGATAAAATAACCGAAATTTTCGGGAAACCGCCTAAAGGACTCTGGCCGAGCGAACACTGCATAAGCCAAAAAACTCTTGATGTCCTTGCTAATCTCGGGTTTGATTGGGTAATTACCGATGAAAGTGTTTTATCAAACTCACTAAAAAAAGTATTTGTGAGAGATTTTAGGGGATGTTACGAAGATCCTTACGATGTTTGTTCTTTATATCTGTATAAAACCAAACGTGAAAAAGAAATAAATATAGTTTTCAGAGATTCTTTTATTCCGAATTTAATCGGATTTGAATATGCACATCACGATAGTATGGGTTGTGCAAACGATTTGTTTGAGCGAATAAAAACCGTTAACGACAAATTAAAAAACTCACCCGATAAAAAACATCTTTTAACTATAGCTATGGATGGTGAAAACAGCTGGGATTCTTATGAGCAAGACGGAAGAATTTTTCTTGAAAGACTTTATTCGCTGTTTAATGACGATAATTCAATCAATACCGTTTTATTAAGCGATTATATTAACGAAAACAAATCCCAAGCGAAACAGTTAAAAAAAGTATCATCAGGTTCTTGGGTTAATCAGGAATTTCAATTATGGATAGCAGAACCCACAAAAAATCTTGCTTGGCAGTATCTTGTTCAGGCACGAAATGATATTAAGACTGCCGAAAAATCAGGTAATTATTCAAAAGAACAAATAAAATCAGCCAAACAAGAAATATATATTGCGGAAGGCTCAGATTGGTTCTGGTGGTACGGTGAACCAAATAATTCAGGACAAGATCATATATTTGACTTCTTGTTCAGAGAGCATTTAAAAAATATTTACAATGTTTTAGATTTGCCTGTACCAAAATATTTAGAACTGCCTTTAAGTTCATATTTAGGTAAACCGTCAAAAATACCCAGACGTGAAATAAAGCCTTTAATAAACGGTTATGTTAAAAATAATGACGAATGGATGTATGCGGGTTGTATTGACATCCCTGACGGGCCTATTCTTCAGGAAAACAAATTATGCAACAGAATTTATTTCGGTTCGGACAGAGATAATCTTTATGTAAGATTTGATGTAAATAAATATCTCATGGAAAGTAAAGACAGTTTTAAAGAATATTTTTCCATATATGTATACATAAAAGCTCACAATGAGCAGTTTGAAATAACATCGCCGGCCAGAACCACAAATAAAGAAGGCTTAGTACTTCCGATTTTACTCGACGGTTATACACACGAAGTCAAATTTGCATTAACGCCAAACAGAAAATATCCGCTTCAGTTTTCAACTGCCGTTAAAGACGGTTTATGGGAACTGAAATGGGATCATAAAATAACTTATGCTCATAATGAAATATTTGAAATTTGTATACCTTTTGAAGATTTGGGAATTTTAAACGGAGAAAGCTTTGATTTCTTTTTTATTACGGGCTGCAGCGGCGTAACAGAAGAAATATACCCTAAAGATATACCTCTTTCTTTAACACGTCCCGCTTAATTATTCCAAATATCTGGTGTTGAAAGAGCCAGTGCCGTTATATTTTTATATCCGTTATTTTTCAGTATTCTTATAATTTCATTTAATGTAATACCTGTTGAAGTTATATCGTCAATTATCAAAATATCCGACTCCTTATCTGTAATATCCGAATAACGGGAAATATTCCGCAAATTCAAAATATTATTAAACAAAGCGGCAAAGCCGGACTTTGATGATTTTATGGTATCTTCCGATACGGAATTAACGATTTCAAAAGCATCTTTTATATTTTTCATTCGTTCTTTTTTGTGCAAATTGTATTGCTTTTGAGTATCTTTTATTCTTTTCAAAAAATTTTTATTAACCTTATAACCTGTTAATTTAGCAAATTCATCCGCAACTAAATCCATATGATTATATTTTCGCTCTTTCAATCTGTTTTTGTGAATGGGAACGGGAATAATTGTGAATTTTTTATTCTGATGTAATTTTTCCCAATAATCATACATAATCAGAGCATGCACCCGAGCCAATTTTTTCTTATTATGATACTTTAAATCTTTTATTATTTTTTTCAACGGTTCTTCATATATTGCGCAGGCATATATATTACAATCACATTCTTTTCTGTATACTCCTGCGGGTAAAAAATTAATATTTCTGTAGCATAAGGAGCATATCGGTTTATCCTCCTTAGTCGACCCGCATATAAGACACGGTTGGGTATATATTAAGCCGAATAGTTTTTCAAGTATTTTTATCATATAATACAAATTATAATAGATAAAAGAGATAATTAAAATGAGTTTTTTACATATTTTTTCAAGTGCAATAATAATGATATTATTGATTAGCTTATTAATTTTGGTACATGAAGCGGGACATTTTTTTGCGGCGAAATTAGCCGGAATTAGAGTTAATAAATTCGGCTTCGGACTGCCTGTAGGACCTACTTTATTTTCTAAAAAAATAGGCGAAACGGAAATATTAATTCACGCTTTTTTATTGGGCGGATACGTATCTTTTCCCGATGATGAAGAAGATTGTGATTTACCGCCTGATTCAAATTTAAGATTTTCCAATAAATCCGTAGGTCAAAGAGCTTTTGTTATTTCGGCGGGAGTTATTTGCAATATTATTTTGGCATATCTCCTTATTTTCTTTACGGGGTTAATTTGGAAACATCTGCCTGAAAATAAATTTACTGTCCGCTTTGAAAAATTTACACCCTCTGCCGTTGAATCCGTTTTAAATTCGGGTATAAAAGAAGGAGATATAATTTATTCGGTCAACGGAACTTTGATAGATTATCCTATTGCCATAAATAAGTATTTCAATCTTTCCAAAGAATTTGACGGTTTCGCCAATCAACCGATAATAGAAGACAAATTATACCAATTAAAAACATTAAATCCTACAATTTCGGAATACGAAAGCATACCTGCCGGGACTACCATCAAAATTCCTGATTTTACCGATGAAAAAGCAGTATATTTATCAGTTGACAATATTATCGGTCTTGAAAAATATAAATCGGGAGAAACAGCACTATCCGATATACAAAGAGATTTAAGAGATAAAATCAATTATCAAACACAATACACGCTTGATACAAATGCAACACTGTATGATATAGCATGCGCCGTATCGGATACAAAAAAGCCTATTACCATAACGGTTTTACGAAACAATGAAAAAATTACACTAAACACGGTTTATTCTTCAAAAGAAGGTTTGTTAGGTATAGAACAAAGTTACAGTGAAAATTATACGACAACCGATAATTTCAAAACACTCATTAAACAAACCTGCCGCTATGTTAATTACAACATTGGATTTATGGTATACACCTTAGGAAAACTTTTTACAGGTAAAATCCCTATGAGTGAAATGAACGGTATTATCGCAATTACAAAAATAGGCACCGAATTAATTGCATATAAAGGCTTATTTCAAGGCATACTTTTAACTGCCATGATTTCTTTAAACTTGGCATTGATTAATATATTACCCATCCCAGCACTGGACGGCGGACACTTACTTTTCTTAATAATTGAAAAGTGCACGGGAAAACCCGTTAGTAAAAAATTCGTTGAAGCTCTAAGTAATTTCTTCTTCTATTTACTTATTGTTCTTATGGTTTTCATTGTATACAATGATATTCACGCTTGGATTATCGGTAAAATATAAATAAAAAAATAGTGGAATAATAAAAATAATTAAGTTATAATTTTTAGAAATTAACGGATACAGGTAAAATCATGCAAGGTCATTTATATATAATTGCAGGATGTTCCGGAGTAGGCAAAGGAACATTATTAAAAAAATTTTTAGAAAACAATCCCGAGATAAAATTATCAATTTCAGCAACGACAAGACATCCCAGGGAAGGCGAAAAAGACGGTGTAAGTTATTTTTTTATAACTGAAGATGAATTTGAAGCGGCTGTAAGAAACAATGAATTTTTAGAATGGGCGGAGTTCAGCGGAAATTTATACGGTACAAAAAGAAGTTTTGCAGAAAAGACACTCGCCAAAGGTATTGATTTAATATTAGAAATAGAGGTACAGGGTGCAAAACAAGTAAAAGAAAAAATGCCTGATTCCGTAAGCATTTTCATTATGCCGCCTTCACTTGAAACATTGGAAACCCGTTTGCGCGGCAGACATACAGATTCGGAAGAAAATATTCGTAAACGTCTTGCAGAAGCGGAAAGAGAAATTAAGGCAGGCATGTCTTTTGATTATCAAATCGTTAATGACAACCTCGACGAAGCATTAAGCAAATTACAGGAAATTTTTGATAAAAGAAAAGGCAATAAATGTTAACAGGGAAAAAAATACTTATAGGAATAACAGGGACTATTGCCGCATATAAAATATGCGAACTTATAAGATTATTCAAGAAAAACGGTGCTGACGTAAAAATTATAGCCACACCCAACGCTTTAAACTTTGTTACTAAAACTACACTTGAAACATTAAGCCAAAATCCTTTATATATTGAGCAATTCAATATAGAAGAATTTAAACCTGAGCATATAGCTTTATCTGATGATACCGACATATTTATTATTGCACCTATAAGCGCAAATACAATCTCAAAAATTACGCACGGGATTTGTGATAATCTCTTAACTTCCGTTTATTGTGCTTACAAAAAACCGATATTAGCAGCACCTTGTATGAATACAAATATGTGGGAAAATTGTGCAATACAAAAAAATATACAAACATTAAAAGAGCGGGGAATAACAATTATAGAGCCGTCATCGGGATTTCTTGCCTGCGGTGCGGAAGGTAAAGGAAGATTAGCCGATATTAATTTAATTTTTGAAGCGGCAAAAAAAATTTTATTGCCTGAGCAGATACTAAAGGGCAAAAAAATCATCATAACTGCAGGCGGGACAAAAGAAGATATAGATCCCGTTAGATATATAGGAAATTACAGTTCGGGGAAAATGGGTATCGCTATTGCGGATAACGCATTTAAATTTGGTGCGGAAGTTGTTTTAATTTCTACGGTTGATGTCAAGAAAGAATATAAAGTTATAAATGTCAAAACTGCTGAAGAAATGTACAATGCAGTAAAATGTGAATTTACTGATGCATATTCGTTAATTATGGCTGCTGCGGTAAGTGATTATAAAATCGCAAATAAATCTGATAAAAAAATAAAAAAGACCGGTAAATCATTAACATTGGAACTTATAGAAAATCCTGATATACTTAAAGAAATTTCAAGCATCAAAAAAGAAAATCAAATTGTAGTCGGATTTTGTGCGGAGACTGATAATATTATAGAAAATGCCAAAGAAAAAATTAAGAAAAAACATTGTGATTTTATTTGTGCCAACGATGTTTCAAAAAAAGATACGGGTTTCTCGTCAAATTTTAATGAATTGTATATAATAAATAAAGAACTTAATATTTATCATATAGAAAAAACAGATAAACAGACGGCAGCTTATAAGGTGATAGAATTGATTTATGGAAAAAATAACTAAAATAATAAAGAAAATAGAAGATTTTGCGCCCATTTCGACATGCCAGAAATGGGATAACTCGGGCTGGCAAATAAATTTAGGGATAGAGAATGTTAATAAGATACTTTTAGCTCTTGATGTAACACCTGCTTGTGTTGATGAGGCGGTTAAAAAGAATTGTGATTTGATATTATCACATCATCCGGTATTTTTTAACAGCATAAAGTCCATAGATGCACCGTATATCATTAAGGCAATAAAAAATAATATTCAAATATATTCGGCACATACAAATCTTGATATTGCGCAAGGCGGAGTAAGTGAGTATTTGGCAGAAAAATGCGGATTTAAAGAACTTGATACCGCTTTTGAATTTATTAAATATAAACAATTTGATGAAAAAAAGAATTTTTCAAAATTAATATCGACATTAAAGACAATATTCAGTCTGCCAAGTTTAAGAGTAGTAAACAGCCGCAGAAAAACCTATAATTCCATAGCATTTTGCTCGGGAAGCGGAGCTGAATTTATTCAGGACTTAGAAAAAATAGGAATTGATGTATTCATTACCGGTGATTTGAAACACCATCAAGCTTTATCTGCCAATTCCATGACAATAATTGATTTGGGTCACTTTCACAGTGAACGTTTTGTTGCTGAAATCTTTCAGAATATTTTACGGGATGAAGATGTAGAAATTATTGCCGCTGTTGAAAAACCGGCATGGGAGTTGATTTAATGAAAAAAATTGCAGTTTTACTTTTAGGTTTATTTTTATTTCAAAGTATATGTTTTGCAAAAGATACGATAGAGTTTAACTTTCCCAATGAAGGGTGGCACAAAGTAGCGAGTCCTGACGGAGTTCAAACTAAACAATGCTTTGTACCTTTCAATCAATCTTCCGAAAATTATACCGAAATGTTGGTTTTTTCGGAGCGTACTTTAAAAAATAAAGATATTACGTCCATGTCCATCATTCACAAACAATTGGGTAAAGACAGAACTAATTACCCTGATATTGTACCCGAATATATAAAACAAAATATTGATGATGCGATGGTTACCTGGTGCAGTCAATTAAAAAATACCTGCTCGGTTGAAAGGGCATTTAAAGGTAATGATGGGGTTATTTTATTATTTTATATCAATAAAATGCCTCATTATTCTCAAAATATGTTCGGTCAATGGTCAAATATTCTGAATACGGCAAAACTTTATAATCCTGCGGATAAAACTGCCGAACATAAAAATTTAATAGAACTGTAATTATGCAAATAACAGGCGGAATATATAATTCAAGAAAAATAAAAACCGAAGGTTATGAAAATATAAAACCAACCTTATCAAAAACACGGCAGGGAATTTTTAATACCCTTTCTTCCTTAATAAGCTTTGAAAATAAAACCTTTTATGATTTATTTTCCGGCAGCGGCATTATGGGGCTTGAAGCTTTATCGCGCGGGTTTAAGGTTTTTTGTTTTGAGAAAGATAAAAAAACCGCTATGGCTATTCAGAAAGCTTATAAGTCTTTGGATTTAACACCGAATATATTTTTTGGCGATGCGCTTAAAAATATTGTTAAATTAGGAGCAAATAACGCTGATGTTATATTCATTGACCCGCCTTATGAGTCGGATTTGTATAAATCTTCTCTTGACATTATTTTAAATAACAAAATTTTAAAATCCGACGGGATTATTATTCTTGAGCATCCGGCAGATAAAAAAATTGATTTAACAAAATTTAAAGTTTTAAAAATCAAAAAATACGGCAATAAACAAATCACATATTTAAAATTAATAAATTAATTATAATAAGACAAAACAATAATAAAAAGGCGGAACCCATCCGGTTCCGCCTTTTTAACCTTTCAAACTTTCCTTAATTAAGAGGAATGACAAGCTGTTGACCGACAGACAATTTATGTTCGCTGGCCAGATTATTAGCTTGTTTAATTTTTTCCACTTTGGAAGGATCATACTTTCCGTAAAAACGATAAACAATACTACTCATGGAATCACCGCTTTTTACGGTATACTTTTCAAAAGTAGGTATTTGTTCTTCATTTAGTGTAGTGTTAGCTGCAGGTATTACCGTAACTTGTTGATTAATTTGAGGCAGCTTGCTTTTTCTGGATATTTTCTTTTCAAATTTAGGCTGACCTAAAGAAGCCAATTCACTGTCACTTGAAGAAACACCCGAGCCGATACTTAATATACCGTTCATCATAAAAATACATAAAGCACCCGCTATAAATCCGGTTAATAAATAAACACCGGGCGATTTCTCCTCTTTAGGGCTTATTTTAAAACTCTGCCATAACAAGTCTAATTCTTTTTGTTTACCCTGTCTTTTATAAGCCTTAGGTGTATTATCTTCTTGGCTAAACTCTTTTTGACTTTTAATTTCAGATAAAAAAGCTATTTTTTCATCTGATAGATTTGATCTGTATATTGATGAATTTCTCATTTATTATACCCCATAATCCTTTCCGCCTCTATTGTTATGATATCTCAATAAATATTATGAAGTCAAGCAATTATAGCCATTTATTACAAAACCGACTCATGTTTTTACAATCGTCGGTTTAAAATTATTCATAAATAAAAATCTTTAATAAGTTAAGCAGCCTGACCTTTAATTTCTTTTATTAAATAATTTGCAATCCATTCAAAATCACTGTTTGATTTTGCCGCTCTTTTTAAATAATCAATTGATGATTCACCAATTCTTATTAAAACCATAGCAACTATTCCTCTGGTTTTTCCTTTTACGAATTGAAGCGAATCAACTAAAGAAGGTACTGCATCTTTACCTATATTTACCAATTCATTTTCTATTGCGTTTTTTGCATTATTATCAGCTGTTTCCAGCTTATCTAAATATTCATTTATCGGTGTTAATACTGCGTTCATTGATATGCCTCTTCTGATTTTCTTCACGATTTTATTATAAATCAAAAAATGTATTTTCCCGTTTTTTTAATATATTCTTTATATGTTGTCTGTATCCTTTTATTTATAAGCTTTTTTCAGAATATTTAATCAGGTAATACTCTCTAAAATTTAATTTCTCCTTTTAATTTTTATTATATTTTTCAAAAAATAGCCCGTTTATTTAGTCAATATATTATACGTTGGTCTATTTTATTGTTTATAAAATATATTTAAACTGAATATATCCTGAGGGATATGGAAGTGTGTATTATTCATTACGGGGTATAGAAAATGCTGATAGAAAAGTATATTAACGGATTAAATCAAAGAAATCAAATTGAATTTAAGAATGTTTCCAAAGACATAATTCCGTGGCTGGAACAAACTGCAGGTGAGAATAATTGTACTGTTGATAAAAAGGAATGGAAAAGTAAATATAACAGTTATGTTATTTATGATTATGAACCGTTTTGTTCCGACGGATTTGAAATAAATATTACCGTCTCTTCTCATGACGTTAATTACCTGTATTTCCTAAAATTTTTATATGACAATAAACTTGATACAATTGAATACTTAAATAATTGTATAAACAATTAAACAGGTGTAAAATTATAAAACAAAAAGAAAGGAAGCAATATGGAAGAAAACAACAACGAACATCTTTATTCAAGCATGGAAGATAAGCCGAAATCATGCTTTGATAATGATTGCCGGAAAAAATGTATAGCCATGACACTGGCGGCATTTTTAGGCGGTTTTTTGGCATTCTATTTTGTATTTGACCAATATATGGAAAGACAATCCCGCCCGCACGGATTTCATCCTAAGAAATTTGAAAGAATGTTGTTGGATGATATGGATATAGAGAGAATGTACAATGAAGAAATGAAAGCGTTTGATGATATGTTTAAGCCTCATCACAAAATCAAACCGCCCTTATTTAAACATAATGAATTGGCCATGCCTTTATTTATGTCTAACAACGTAAAGATTAAAACAGAATTTGAAGACAACAGATACAATATTATAATAGGGTTAAAACCGTTTCAAAATGATGAAAATAAAGTTAATTACAATATAGAAGGAAGAAAGTTAACTATTTTCGGTAATTCGCAGGTAAAAGATAAAAATTATGAACAGGATTTAGCTTTTTCGCAGGATTTCATATTGCCGGAGAATGCCGATACAGCTAATATTTCAAAAATTAAAGACGGAAATAAATTAATTATTTCTGTGCCTATTAAAGATTAATTATATCATTATATATTTGACCAATCATATAAAGACTGCCCGTTACTATTTTAAGGCAGTCTTGCCGTATTATATTTTCCAATTCATCTTCTTTAATCAGTTTTAAATTTATTTTTCGGTTTATTGTTCTTTGATATTCTTCAAAACTTAACGCATCTTGATGTTTAAACTCGTAATAATAAACAATATCATTATCTTCAAATAAAATATCCGCAATTTTGGTGTATTCTTTAGTTTTAAGAGATGAATAAATAAAAATACGTTTTTGATTTCTAAAACAAAAATCAAGACTTTTCCTTAATTGTAAAGCACCATCAGGATTATGCGCGCCGTCAATTATAAGATTTTTGGACTTGAAATATTCAAATCTTGCAGGCCACCTTACTGTTTCAAGTCCTTTTTGGACTGCCTTATCCGATACTCCTTTTATTTGTTTTACCGCTTCAAGTGCCAATATAATATTATCTTTTTGATACATCCCAAATAAAGCAAACGGGTATTTATTTCCGTTAATTTTTACATAATTTATTCCGTTTTCAAAAATTATTTCCGCATCATTTTTAACGGTAATTAATTTTGCAAATAAGGCTTCTGCCTCCCGTTTCACCGTTTTATAACCTTTATTATCAGCCGAAATAATTACACTGCATCCTTTTTTTATTATACCTGATTTTTCTTTTGCAATCTGTTCAATACTTTTCCCGAGTCTGTCCGTATGGTCAAATGATATGGATGTTATTATTGAGACAAGAGGTTTTTTTATAATATTTGTAGCATCAAATCTTCCGCCCAAACCGGTTTCAATTACGGCTATATCAACATTATTATCCGCGAAATATTTATATGCCGCCGCCGTTAATATTTCAAATTCCGTTAAATCAATTTCGTTTTCCTCTGCCGTTGTACATATTTCATTTATGTATTTTTCAAAATCAGCTTGACTTATATCCTCACCGTTTATTTTTATTCGTTCCGTATAATCAACCAAATGCGGACTGGTATATAATCCGGTTTTATAGCCGGAATATTTCAATATATTCGCAATAACGGCCGCAACCGAACCTTTACCGTTAGTTCCCGCTATATGTATTATTTGATATTGTTCCTGAGGATTACCCGTTAACTCCGCCATAGCCAAAGATCGTTCCAAACCCAAGTTAATCCTGAATTTTCCTTTTGATGTTATATATTTTATTGACTCTGAATATGCTAATTTCATTGAATGATACTTTTCAATTGTTTTACTATTTCTTTTGCGGGATTATTCTTTGCTGATTTTTGTGCCTTTTCCCGCATTTGTGCTAACTTATTACCGTCATTAATAAGACTCATCAAAATATTTAAAAGATTAATTTCATTACAATCACTGTCTTCCAAATATAAAGCGATACCTTTATCACACATCTCGCGTGCATTTTTACGCTGATGATCCTGAGCAGCAAAAGGATACGGAACTAAAATCGAGGCAAGACCGCATTGGATTATTTCCGAAAGGCTCAAAGAACCGGCTCTCGCTATTACTATATCACTCGCTTTTAAAGGATATACCATTTCATCAAAATAAGGTCTTAACAATATATTTTCATTATACTTATAAGCGGGATATATTTTTTCCAGTTCTTCACAAACCTCGTTATACTTATTTTTTCCGGTTTGTAATATTACAAAATTATCCGTATTTTCCGCAAGATTTTTCAATAATTTAATCATGGCGGAATTAATTGTTTTAGCGCCTTGAGAACCGCCCATAGCAAATATTACACGTTTTTGTGCATCAATATTTAATTTTTCGCGCGCTTCTTGCCTTGATACGGTATAAAAAACATCTCTAATAGGATTTCCGTTAAATTTTATATTTTTTGATTTCAGGAATTTCATTGAGTTCTCAAAAGCTACCGAAACGATTTTTGCCTTAGGTGCAGCCATTTTAGAGACCAAACCGGGTATTGAATCACAATCGTGAATCATATATGGCGTTTTTCTGCTCATGGCTGCCAGTATTACCGGAGCGGAAACATACCCGCCTGTTGTAAATATCGCATTCGGTTTATATTTTTTTATATAGCCTGATGCTTTTATGAATGCAAAAAATAATTGTATTCCCCACTTTATAAAAGCAAAACTTATTTTTCTGGGCATACCCGTAACGTTTACGGGTAAAAATTCCACCTGAGGGTATTTCTTAATAATTTCAAACTCCAAATTTTCAGGATTACCAATAAAATAAATTTTGGATGTATCTTCATCATTCAATAAATTTTCAATAACAGTAACAGCCGGATAAATATGGCCTCCGGTTCCCCCTCCCGATACAAAGTAAACATTATTCTCTGACATTTGGCAGCCTTCTTATTCGTTTTTTTGAAATATTTAATAAAACACCAATCATACACATTGTTATAAATAAAGAAGTTCCTCCGTAGCTTATGAAAGGAAGAGGGACTCCGGTTGCGGGAAGCATTGAACTTGATACCGATATATTTATAAATGCTTGTAAACAAATGGAAATGGTAATACCCGCCGATAATAATTTTCCGAAGACATCCTCACAATGCCTTGATACAATCATTCCGCGTTGTAAAAACGCTATAAATAAACCTATAATCAGCAGACAGCCTAAAAATCCGAACTCTTCACCAAAGACCGCATAAATAAAATCAGTATGACCTTCAGGAAGCCAGCCCA
>CANRHJ010000034.1 GCA_947630355.1 Candidatus Gastranaerophilales bacterium
ATTCAAGGTATATCTATCAGCTTCCAAATTTGAAATATACTGTTTTGAAACACCCAATTTTGCGCCAAATTCTTCTTGAGATAGTTTTAATTCTTGCCTTATTTTTTTTAATCTGCTGCCCTGTGTAGTCATATTTCACCGCCTTTATTAAGTTTTATGAAGTTCTTGAAATGCTCTATATTTCTGAATATATACTCCATTTGATGTATTTTGTGAATAAATGTTTCGCTATTACTTGACATAATATCGTGATGAGTGTACTCTTGTTTTTGTTAGTTAGTTAAACTGTTTAATTTACTAATACCACAAAAGCACGAAAACGGCAAAATTTGACCGTTTATATCGTGTTGGTTTTCATACAAAGAAATAAAGGAGAAAAAGGTGTTTGAAGAAAACAGAGAATTAATTGAAGAAAAGGGGCAGCTATTAAAATCAATCGGTTTTCCGATTAAAGTTCTTGCTTGCACCGACAAAGCAGCAAAAGAAATTTATAGCACATCAAGATCTGCTTTAGTAGTACGAGCATTAAGAGAGTTTATCAAAAAGAACGGTTTGGAAGAAAAAACCGGAATAAAAATATAGAGGTGAAAAATGTTCAACATAATAAACCAATTAAAAAAAGCGATACGAAAAGCCAATGAATTAAGGCAACAAAGAAAAATTGAATTTTTACAAATTCATATCTACAACGATTTTTTAAATCAAATCACAAAAAAGGAATACTTTTCCAAATCGGGCGAAGTTGATATTCCGGAGTTCTTGAAAGTGGCAAGAAGAAAAAACTATGCACAAGTTGAAACCGACAAAACCATTAAAAAGATAGTTGAAGAAAACAGAGTTGATGAATGTTACAAGAATTGCAAAAAATTCTTGAGAAGAAACAAATGCAGAGGAAATTAATGAAAGCATCTAAACCGTATTTCTCACATGACATAGCAGCAAAATCGGATGAAAAAATAATTCGTTTAATGTTTGATTTTAGAAAAAATAAAAATGAATTTTCTGAAAACACTTTAAAAGAATTAGTTGCTCATGCTGCTTATGGAATTTATTGGGAAATAATTGAATATCTTCATGAAAACAGCTTGAACATTCAAGAAGTTGAAATGTTAGCTGATGAATTAAGAATTGATGCAGATATTCTTAAAAGAATTTTAGACAATTACGAGCTTTTCAAAATATCGGAAGATAAATATATTTCGGAAAGAGTTTTAAGAAATTTAAAACTTCAAGAAGAAAAATCTGAAAAAGCACGACAATCAGCAAATCAAAGACATAACAGGAACAGAAAAAGAGGAGCTGCTCCGGAACAGGAAGCCGACAAAAAAGAGGAGCTTCCGGATTATAACGAAGAATTTGTTATGTCTATTATTCAAATTTACAATGAAAAATTTAAAAAATCTCAAATTGTTTCAAAAGCAAATAAAGAAAAGATTTTTAAAATTCATTCCGAGAATAATCTCTCAATAGAAATATGGGAAAAGATTTTCTCTAATGCAAAACGAGGATGGGATATTGGCGATAAAAAGAATGTAGCTCCATCACTTAAAAAAATTCTTGAAGAATGGGATAGCTTTGCATCGGATGATTATTTTTTAGCACCGGACAGAGAAGCTCTTGAAAAACTTCGAGAAAAAGAAGAACAGGAAAAACGAAAAGAAGAAGAAAGAAGAAAGATTGAAGATGAAAAATTCAATCGAGAACGGCAACAAAAATATGATGCAATAAGCAGCAAAGAAGATGCTCTTGATTTTATGTATCAATATTTGCCGGTTTTAAAAGAAGCATTTGTTGCACAAAGCATGACATTCAAAGATCTTTCAAAAACTTATTCCATTTCCGTTAAAGAAGCGGTTAATTATTTTAATTCAAGAGGAGAAAGATAGTGAGCAAGCGCAGAAAAAGACATTATAAAGAGAAGAAACAATATCCGGTTTTACAAGGACATCTTGTTGAAGATAGTAAAACAGAAATTTGTTCTACACAACGGTATAAAACGAGTTTTGACATTATAGAAATCGAAACAAAGAAACAAATCTCCTGCGTTTATTGGGGATTTATTCAAACAATCACAAAGGGGCAACTAATGGCAGTTGAGGGCATAAAGAAAAACGATTGTTTTATTTGTTTCAAATTGCACAAAATTGATGTTCCATACACTTTTGGATAAGGCAAAGGAATAAAGGATGAACGAAATTTTAATAAAATTTGAAGAACTTTCAACAGAAGATTTAATTTACATATTTGAATATTTAGTTGACCTAATCAACGAAAGAAAGCGGATAGCAGCAGAAGAAAAAAGGAAGAAAAAATGCAACCGGAAGAATTTGAAACTATAAGAGATTTTGAAAAAAATTTTCCAAGCAAAATGTATATCTGCTCAAGATGCGGAAGAATAACAACTAATCCACGATTTTGTATAAATTGTGATAACCAAAGTAATAATTTCATATTTTCTGATAAAACATACACTTACAAAATTGTTGAAACCGGAAAAACGGAGCAAATATTTAAGCCAATAGAATTGGAGAAAGGACAAAACAATGGGTAACGAAAAAAAACAAACACCGGTAAACCAAATTATTGAAATTGATGTTGTAAAATCTGATCTTAAAAAGGTTTTATCATCTCACAAAAGGTTTGCAATTCAAGGAAAGAATGTTGAAAACAGTCAGTTAAGTTGGATTAATTTTAAAATTACCGATGAAGAATTGATACTTTCAACAACAGACGGATCAAGAGCTTTAGTAACAAAATTAAAATTAATTGACAGTTTTGAAAACACCGGAGAATTTAATTTGTCAATGGCGCTTGCTGCAAAATTGAGTTTTGTTAAAGGTGAATTAGACCAAATAAGAATTAGAAAAGATGGAGAGAATGTTGAATTTTCTGATTATGAATTTAACTCCACTCAAAAATTAACCGTAAAACCGGAAGATGATATTTTTCCGGATATTGAAAAAGTTATTCCCAATAAAAATAATTTTACGGTCTGCGTATCACAAAAGCTGATTAAAGATATATCAAGTATGAAAGCTCCTTTAGGTTTTGTTGAATTATCTTTCAATGTTTCCAATAATCTTGCAGCAATTCTTGTTGAAACAAATTCAGATAATGTATCTCAACAAGCTTTATTAATGCCGGTAGATAAGCAAAAGCAGAGTAAAGAAAAGGAATAGTTTGAATTACAAGCGGAGCAAGATTATTTATTCTGCCGCTCCGCTTTTAAATGGAATTAAAAAAACAAAAAGGGAACTAACATGAGCAATCAAAAAGAAATAGAAAAATTAAGAGAAAATATTCTCTCCGGAACAAAAAAATTTGTAGGAATAAAAAATGATTATTGTGATTGTCAAGATGTTTGCAAACTGTTAAAAATGACTACCGCTCAATATGAAGCAGTCGTAAAACAAAATGCAAGTTTGCAAAGTGAAGTCCTTTGGCTAAAAGGCGAGATGCAAAAGGATAATAATTATGTCATAAAACTTGAAGAAGCGAATATGCTTTTAGAGCAAGATGTTGAAACCCTTAAAAGACAAGTTGAAGCTTTACAAGAAGAACTTGCAAAATACAAAAATGCAGTAAAAAAGATTGATACCATAACCAATAAAGAGATAGGACATGGCTAAAGAAAGCGAGGTAAACAATGATTAAAGTAATTAATGAACCGGTAAAATGCGCTAATTGCATTTATTCAAAAATGAATGGTTTTGAACTTATTTGCACAGAATTTCAACAAGTTATTTATGATAACGAACCATTATGTAGTGCGTTTGAACCTGAAGAAAGCGAGAAAAACAATGAATGTAGCTATTAGTTCACTCATTTATAAAAAATGTAAAATACTGCCGTTTGAAAATCTCGATGGTGTAATAACAGCAATAAATCAATCAAAATTAGGAACTGAATTACAAGTGAGATATTTTCTTGATGGAGAATACAGAAAAGAATGGTTTTGTGATTTTGATATTGAACTAACAGATGGAGAAGAAAATGAACGACAGATTTAAATTCAGAGTTTGGGATGATATACACAAAGAAATGTTTTGTTTGGAAGAACAAGATGTATGTCCGTACAATGTTAATCTATATCGACAAAATCATGTTATGCAGTGTACTGGCAGAAAAGATAAAAATTCCAAACTTATATTTGAAGCAGATGTGATTTATAAAAAAGGTTCAAAAAATTATAAAGGAGAGAAGTTGTTTTCAATAGTTGTTTGGAGCAGTGAAAGTGCTGCTTTTATGATTTCAGATGAAAACGGAATACATCAGATGCCTATGAACTCAAACAATATTGAAGTCTTAGGAAATATTTATGAAAATCCGACATTACTCAATGGAGATTAACATGGCAAAAGGATTAAACACAAAATCGCAAATGATTATGAGAATAGCTGAATTAAGTGAACAAAATTCAGAATTAAGAACAGAAGTTGAAACACAAAAACAAATCAATCAAGATTGTGAAATTGAATATCGTAGGGTTGTAACTCAATATAACGAATTAAAAGTTGAATGCGATAAATATAAAAAGTATTTAAACGACACAAAAGCAACTTTAGAAGTTTTGAGCGAAACGAGTATTCTACCTTTAAAAACAAACATTTTGAAAGTGATAAATAAAATAAACGAGGTAACAAAATGAATTTCCAAACATACAGAGAACAACGAAAAAGAACTGAAACTTGGATAGGTAATGCTGACGAAAAGTTATGTATGCTTTGCATGGGGCTCACCGGAGAAAGTGGCGAGATTATTGATTATTTAAAAAAAATGCTTTTTCACAAACATCCTTTTGATAAAGAAAAACTCATTAAAGAGATGGGTGATATGATGTGGTATTTTGTTGGATTATTAGACTTTTTTAAAATAGATATAGAAGATGTTTTTAATAAAAATATTAAAAAATTGCAGCAAAGATACCCGAATGGATGGAATGCGGAAGATAGCTTTAAAAGAAGGGATGAAAAAAAGGGAAATAATTTAGTATTTAATAATCAAGATCCGTTGAAAGAAATATTGTTTTCAATCAAAGTAAATGAAGAAAAGTTTAATCAAATTAAAAATAGTTTAACTTATGAATATGTTTTTTATCCTTATATAAAGTTAAACTTATCTAATATCGCAGATGATTGGGAGAAAAAGTGCGAAGAAGGTTATTATATTTCTTTCCACAATGAAAATAATATGAAAGAAATCCTTTACTGTAAATTATTAGAAATAAATATAATAGCAAAAAATAATGAGTTAATACACTCATTTAAAATTAAACCCGAATATTTTTTAAATGAAAAGTGTTATAAAACAAGAGATGGAGTGGGCGGAATTGACAATGCCGGATAACACTTCAAACAATTTGCCACAATTCGATAACAAGCATTTAGATATACGAGCTCAATTTTTTACAAGAATGAGCGGAAAAATTTTAAGAAATCCGGATGCTGCATATACATTTATGAATGTTGTATGCAATTCGGTAAGCATAGCGGAATTACCCACTATCGAAATTTTATTTAACAATTCTGTTTCTAAAGAAGCAGCGCAAAGGAACAATTAAAGGAAGTCATGACAAACGGTTTTTTATTTACATCGCAAGGAAAGAATGATGAATGTTACACTCCGAGATACGGAGTAGAACCGCTGCTTGAATTTCTTCCGAAATTCAAAGACAAAATTATATGGCTTCCTTTTGATGATGAGAATAGCGAATTTGTAAAGGTTTTAAGCGAAAACAGATATAAAATTGTCAATTCTCATATTAAATACGGGCAAGATTTTTACCAGTATGAACCGGAAGAATGGGATGTAATCGTTTCAAATCCACCATTTACAAATAAAAGAGAAATATTTAAAAGAGCAATAGATTTTAATAAACCATTTTGCTTGCTTATGAGCTTGACATGGTTAAATGACAGTACACCTAAAAAACTTTTTAGGGATGAAAGTTTGCAGCTTCTTTTGTTTGAAGAAAGAATGCAATTCAAAGGACAAGCAAAAGATAAGATAAACTTTTCTTCCGCTTATTTTTGCAGAGATTTTTTACCAAAGCAAATTGTAATAAGAGATTTTAAAAATTTTAATCAAGGGAGCTTATTTTAATGAAAGAAGCAACCGGATTAAAAGTTGAATATATTAAACCGCAAGAAGTTTATAATGAGCAAGAAGAACACAAAAGACTTGTTAGGTTCGTTACTTTATTTACCCAAGTAGGTTTTAAGGAATTGTGTCTTAATCCGGATAACACTCCGATAAAACTTGAATGATTTTGTTAATAAAAATTTTTGTGTATAATTATTTTTAAGAATGTCATTTTTTGAGTGGTTTAGATGCAAAAAAGAAGATGTATAATTTATGTTCGTGTTTCCACAGAGGAACAAACGAAAGGCTATTCTCTAAACGGGCAAGAGAGAATAGACAGAGATTTTGCTGCATCTTTAGGATATGAAGTTGTAAAAGTTTTTAGAGAAGAAGGCATAAGTGCAAAAGATTTAAACAGACCGAAGCTCCAATCATTAATGAAATGGACAAGAGAAAATGCAACAAAAGTTGATGCTTTGATATTTTGGAAATGGGAGAGAATATCAAGAGGAACAGAATATGATTATGCAATTTTGGGAAGGTTTTTTGATGAGTGCAAAATCACTCCGCTTTCAGTAACGGAATGTAATGAGGACAGTCCGGAAGGCGAACTTTTAAGATGGATTACAAAAGGAACTAATCTTTACGAAAGAAGAAAAATTTCTCAAAGAACATCTATGGGAATGGAACAGAAAGCAAGAGAGGGAATTATTCCTTGTAAAGCTCCGATAGGATATATAAACTTTACGCAGCCGGATGAGAAAAAAATAATAGTTATAGATCCGAAAAATGCTCCTTTTGTTAAGAAGGCTTTTGAATTATATGCAACCGGCAATTATTCTTTTAAAAGGTTAGGAGATACATTATATCTTGACGGTTTTAAGCATCCGAGAACCGGAGAAAAATATCCGCCAAGAAAATTTGAATGGATGTTAAAAAACAGTTTTTATATAGGACAGATAACATATAAAGGTGCAATATACGAAGGGAAGCAAGAGCCGTTGATTTCAAAAGATTTATTTTATCAAGTTCAATCTATGTTTGGGCATAAGAAACCAAAAACACATGATATAATTTTTCCTTATACTAACATGATAAAATGCGAGTGCTGCGGAAAACATAATTTATCAGCAGAAATGAAAAGAGGAGCTCACAATTCCGGAGAATATATTTATTACAGATGTCATTGTGGAGTTAAAGCAATAAAACAAGAGGAGCTTGAAAAAACTTTTATTGAAATGCTTGAAGATATTTACATTCCACCGTCTGAAATTGAATTAATGAAGTCGGAAGCAAAAGAAGTTCTGCAAGCTATCAAGGATTATGAAAACAGTCTTGAAAGTCCGGTTGAGATGCAAAAGAAAATTGAGCAAATCAAAAACCGGATTAAAAAAAGTTATGCAGATAAACTTGATGGAAATTTACCTTATGGCATGACTGATGCCGAATGGGGAGAGTTAAATCGACAATGGGCATCCGAACTCAATAAATTAGAAGCAAGGCTTGAAGAACGCAAAGAAAAAAGCAAAATTTTATATAACAAATTAAGTTTAATAATGGCATTTTGTAACCAATTACCCGAACTGTTCAGATTAGCAGAGCCGCAAGTAAAAAGAGAGATTATTCAAACTTGCATCCGAACCCTGTCTTATAATGGTGAAACCCTTAAAATAGAACTGTTTCCGATATTTTATAAGCTAAAATATTGGAAAAAAGTTAAAAATGGGGCGGACAGTGGGATTCGAACCCACGTATATCGGAACCACAATCCGAGGCCTTAACCACTTGGCGATGCCCGCCATCTATATTAGCAATATATAATAAACATTCCTTTTTTTCAACTGTTATTAAAAAAGGAGCATGAAATTATGCTCCTTTTTTTACATATTTTTATTTCTAATATTTTATCAGATACGCATTTAATTCGTGTTCTGTTACGGCTGTTCTGTATTTTTCCCACTCTTGGAGTTTTGTTTGCATAAATTCTTTAAAAATATGTTCTCCCAATGCCGATTTTACTATTGCGCTTTTTTTCATTAACATTAATGCATCATGTAAACTGCCCGGTAATGTTTCTATTTTTGCACGTTTACGTTCTCTGTCATCCATTTTGAATATATTTTTATCAATATCCAACGGCGGTTTTGTTTTTTTCTGCACACCGTCTATTATTGCTTCTAATATTACTGCTAATGCCAAATACGGATTGCAGGATGGGTCAGGCGAACGCAATTCTATTCTTGTTGCATTACCGCGTTTTGCAGGCACTCTTATTAAAGCCGAACGGTTTGCTAATGACCATGCCAGATATACCGGAGCCTCATAACCGGGAACTATTCTTTTATAGCTGTTTACTATCGGATTTGTAACGGCAGTAAAGCTTCTGACATGTTCCAACAACCCGCCTATTGCATATAACGCCGTTTCTGATAACTGATGTGCGCGTTTGGCATCATAAAATGTATTCTTGCCGTTTTTAAACAAGGATAAATTACAATGCATTCCCGAACCGTTTATCCGGGTTTAGGCATAAATGTAGCATGAACACCGTGTTTATTTGCTACCGTCTTTACTGCATAACGGAATGTTACTATATTATCCGCACTTGTAAGCGCATTTTCATATTTAAAATCAATCTCATGCTGGCCGTCTGCCACCTCGTGGTGACTTGCTTCAACTTCAAAGCCCATAGCCGTAATGGTTCTTACTATCTCTTTTCTCAAATTTTCACCCATATCTTCAGGTGCGGCATCATAATATCCCGCTCTGTCATGCGTTTCCATAATCGGCTTCCCGTTTTCATCTTTTTTGAAAATAAAGAATTCCGCTTCGGGACCAACATTCATTTCATAGCCTAAATCTTTTGCTTTTTTCATAACTCTTTTTAAGTTAGAACGAGGGTCACCTTCAAACGGCGTGCCGTCCGGATTATGAATATCACATATTATCCTTGCAACATTTGTTCCTGCCTGTTTATCTTCTCTGAATGGCAATATTGTAAATGTTGATATATCGGGATAAAAATACATATCAGATGTTTCTATATTTCTAAAACCTTTTATTGATGAACCGTCTAACATAGATTCATTATTTAATACTTTATCTATCTGGGTTGCAGGCACAGACATATTTTTTACCGTTCCGTTTATATCGCAAAACTGCAGTTTTATAAACTCTACCTTTTTCTCCTTTATTATCTTTTTTATGTCATCAGCCGTGTATTTTACTTTTTCACTCATTTGTCCACCTCTTTTTTTTCTGCCTCGTTTTTTATTATATTACTTTTGGAAATTTTAACAAGCAAAAAATTGATTTTAAGAAAAAATGCAACTTTTTTATGACAAAAAATGCACTTTTTTAGTGCAACAGCTCTTATTTTGATTGCTTTTTTCGTTAACTTAACACTTTTAACAAAAATTGCAGATTTTTATAAAAATTCGCAAGCTATTCTTTTTTATTCGGGCTAAAATAGTATTTTATAATAAAATATATCCTCTATCTTGTATTTTTTATAGACATATTTTCTCTTCTGAAGCTCTTGTTCCGCAAATTCATCAGTAAACCAATATCCGTCAGGTAAAACATCAACAATCCCCGTCAGCCACAATGTTTTTGCGCCGCTCTTATTCTCCAAAAAATTATAAAAATCTTCCTCTAACTCTTTCTTATTCGTATATAATTCTTTAGATACAAAATTTAATTTCTTATTTATATTATATAATCTGTTATAAAATTTGATACTAAACCCTAAATTAAAAGTATAAAAAATTTGCTCGTTATCTTTATATTTATCTAAAAATAATAAAGTAAAATCTTTTACTACCCTCTTACTGTGATAACTGCATAATGTATTAAATTCTACAGGCTTTTGTATTTCTGCATTCAAATACGGATTTTTATCCAATTGAAATATAAAAAATAAAGACAGAAACAATACAAAGGCTTTTACACAGTATGAGCCGGGATCTGCTTCCCATAGGCTGTTCATCATATCAAATAATTTTAAAAACACAATAATGAACACCGGGAAAATATATAACGAAACTCTGTCGGCCAGAGGATAAACCTTTAAAAACGATGCGCCAAGTGCTATTAAAATAATTAATAAAATTACGCAATTGTATTTCCTTTTTATTATCATTGAACAAATACTTATCATAAAAATTACAGCTACTGCAAACGTGTATTCATAATTTATATTTCCGCTAAAATATTTATAAAATCCGTAAAAAATATTTTTGAAAGTAGCAAATGATACGTCATTTAAACCTCCGCAATCAACCCAATAATTATTCATAAAATTGTATGTGTTTATATCCGACAACCACAAATACAAGCAAGGTATTATTATTCCGGCTAAAATCCACAAAGACTTAAAGTTAACATGCTTATCTTCAATGTATTTTGCAAACAACATGGCAGGAATTATAATTATTACGGGAAATGAAAATAATACAAGCATTGAAGCCGCTATAGTATATATTATAACTTGTTTATTTGTAATATTTTTTATTTTGAAATATTCATAATAAATTAATAATAATACACAAACCAAAACATCCGTCGAATATGGTTTAAACTCATCAGAAAAGTATATCAACGGAATGTTTACACTGAAAAGCAGCAAACCCAAAATTACAGGTAATTTAAAATTGAAAATCCGCTCTAATAAAAAATAAAAACCGAATAATGAAAATATCCCCGATATAAAAGGTATAAAATGCAAAATAAAAAAGTTATATGTATCCGATTTACACAAAACATTGACAAAAAAGGCTAAAAGCAGTAAAAAAAACGGAGGTACTTTTTGCCCGTTTTCCATCGGCATAAATACATCTATACCCTTGATATCAAACAAATTTAATATTAATAACATTTCATCATGCCAAAAAGGATAATTTGCAAAATATAACTTACAACGCGCTGTTATTCCTATAAATAAAATGATAAATATTATAAAATAATAAAATATTAACGATATTTTTTTTATGTTATTTTGCACTCTTTCCTTCTCCGATAATATGATACAAATAAACATTGTCGTCTTGGTATTTATCAAATTTAATTTTATTTTCTATAAGCTTGTTTTCAAGTTTGTTATAATGGTTTAGGTCAAAATACTCTATAAAAATCCAATATCCGTTTTCTAAATTTTCCTTTGAGAAGAAATCACTTTTCATTTCAGGCACATATTTATCTGTTATGCAGTATTTCCCTTCAATATTTAAATGTTTATTCATTTTTCTTGTTTCATTAAAATATCTGAGGTCATGTTCTATATCAAGAAGAATAAAGTATACTTTCTCTTGTTCTTTATATGTTTTAAAAAAAACAGTTTCCATATTTAGTATTGAAATACGTTCCTGATAAAATAAATCATCTAAAATATCGTAAATATTACCTTTCTCCTTAAGAGGTACAACTATCATAATAAATATAATAATGAAAAACAGAACTATTGATTTTAAAGTATCTGCTGCCTTAAAAATTTTATTATCAAAATTTTTGTATAAATTTTCCAAATTGTCAGTACATTTAGCAAATAATATTATGTTTATCGGCATTAAAAATAATATCAGTCTTTCATAAAACGGATAAACTTGTAAAAAAGATGCCAATATTACAAACAAATAAATAAATAAAAATAAAAATCTTTCTTTTGACCTATTTGCTATTAAAAAAATTAAACCTAAAACCAATAAGAAAAATTTAATTTTTGCATGAGTTAAATCGGCATTGAAAGTTAAAAAGTTTATAAATTGTTTTACTATATAAATATTATCCAAGAGTGAAGAATTAAAAAATCCGGTTTTGACACCACCATTATAAAAACTATTCATGGTACGATACGTAGTTAAGTCTGAGAGCAATAAATATACACAAGGTAATAACTCGCCAAACCAAAACAGTGTCAGCAATTTATAATTAAAGTGTTTTTCTTCAATTATTTTTGCAAATATTATTGCAGGAATTATAAATATTGATACAAACGAGAAAAATATTAATACTTGCATGCATATTATATATATTATCAATTTTTTGTAGGTTATTTCTTTTAAATGTATATATTTATATGCTATAAGTAAAATAAGAGCTGCTAATACATCAGTGGAATACTGATGAAATTCATTGGAAAAATATATTAAAGGAATGTTAAAAGCAAAAAGTAACAGTCCCAAAAGTATAGGTAGTTTTGCCTTAAATGTTTGTTTTAACAAAATATAAAATCCAAAAACTGATATTACACCTGCTAACATAGGTATAAACCTATCAACTAAAGGATTAAATATACCGTCTTTTATAATAACTTTAGTTACAAAATAAATTAAACATCCAAATAAAGGAGGCTGCTTTAACCCATTATCTAACGGCATGAAAAAACTTAATATACTATTTATCTCAGAAATATTCATAACAAGCCTTTGTTCATCATTCCATAACAAACAGCCATGCAAATATACGTTTATTCTGTGATATAAAGCAATTACTATAAACAAACCTGCCAATATATAAAAAATATAATTAGAAGCAATATTAAATTTTTCTCTGTTCAGGTAATTTTTCATATAAAAATTATAACTTAAAACTGTAAAAAAGAATATTTTGACTTATGATTTTTTAAGTAAGATAATAATACACATGAATAAAATAGTATTGGGACAAATAAATACAATAGCCGGAGATATAGAATATAATTCAGAGAAAATAATTAAAGGCATCAAAAAAGCGCAAGATGAAAATGCCGATTTAATAATATTTCCCGAATTATCTTTAATGGGATTTCCTTTTGGTGATATTTTTATCAGACATAAATATATAATTCAGAAGGAACTTGAAGTACTAAATAAAATAGCGAAGCAAACAAAAGATATAACAGCACTTGTAGGCTTTGCGGAGCCTACGGAAATATCAGGGAAAAAACCTTATTACAATTCTATTGCGGTAATACAAAATTGCAAAATAATAAATGTAATAAGGAAAAGACTTCTTCCAAATTATTCCGAGTTTAATGATTACAGATATTTTGAGCCTTCAAAAGAAACACCCGAAATACTTGAATTAAACGGTGAAAAATACGGAATAATAGTATGTGAAGACAGTTTTAATGACAAAACATTTTTTAAGCAAGCTTCCATATACAAAACAGATCCGATAGAAGAGTTAATGAAATTAAACCCGGATAGTATTATAAACTGTTCTTGCTCTCCTACAAGAAACGGGAAAGAATACGTTAAAAACAGTTTATTTTCATCAATAGCAAAAAAATACAAGGTAAATTATATATATGTAAATCAGGCAGGTTATTCGGATAATTTAACTTTTGACGGAACATCAAGAATATATAATAAAAACGGCAGAATAACATTAAGAGCAAAAAATTTTGAAGAAGATTTTATTATTGCCGACAACTATAAAGGAAGAATTGAAAAACTGCCGAAAGGAATGGAGAAAGAAGTAAAAAATAAATCATTCAGCCTCGATTATAAGAATGATTTGGAAAGAACGTATAAAAATATAATAACGGCAATAAAAGACTATTATAATAAGAACGGATTTAAAAAAGCGGTATTAGGATTATCAGGCGGTCTTGATTCTTCGGTTTGCGCGGTATTGCTATCTGATGCAATCGGCAAAGAAAATGTATGGGGAATATCAATGCCAAGTAAAATTACATCAATTGAAAGCAAAAATGATGCAAAAATATTGGCTGAAAATTTAGGTATTAATTTCTTGGAAGTTCCGCTTGGTACGGAAATTGAAACATTAAAGAAAATGTTAAATTCAACATTTTATCAAATAAATGCCGAAAAATATGATAAATCAACGACAATAGAGAATTTACAGGCAAGACTAAGAGCAACGTTACTATGGAGCATATCAAACGAGCACAAACAAATGCTTCCTATTGCAACAAGTGATAAATCGGAATTGTATATAGGCTACGCTACGATAAACGGAGATATGTCAGGCGGTTTTGCGCCTATAGCGGATGTAACAAAAACAAAACTGTTTGCATTAGCTGATTTTTTAAATACTTTCCGTAAAGAAAAAAATGCGATACCAAAATCAATATTACAAAAACCTCCGGGTGCTGAGTTAAAAATAAATAAGAAAACGGGAAAAACCGTCAGTGCGGAAGAAGAAAACATGCCTTATGAATTTTTAGATGAATTGATATGGTTTGTTGAAACTCAAGGACTGGGTATTGAAGATTTTAAGAAACATAAATTTTATTATGAAAAAAATCATAAAATTACGCAAGAACAAAAAATTGAATGGATAGAAAAGTTTTACAGAAAATCGCATAATGCGATTTTCTGTAAAACTTTTCTATCCATTCAATTTTTTG
>CANRHJ010000035.1 GCA_947630355.1 Candidatus Gastranaerophilales bacterium
TATTAGAAGAGCATTTAAAGGTCTTAAAAGTCGGTGAGAACTCATCCGTTCGTAAAGAAGCTCCGGAATTAAATCAGGCCAAACTGAAAGTAACGGAAAAGGAAGATGCAAATCAGGCTCAAATATTCCAGGGCTGGAGATTTCCCAATGTGTATTCTAAAGATTATCCGATAATAATATTATTAAATACAATTTTAGGTTCATCAGGACTATCTTCCCGATTATTCTTGGAATTGAGGGAAAAACAAGGTCTTGCTTATACGGTAAGAAGCGTATATGAACCATTCGTTTTAAGCGGCCATTTTTTTGTTTATATAGCAACGGAACCTAAGAATATTAAAACCTCTTTAAACGGTTTTGAAAAAGAAATAAAAAAAATTATGACAGAAGAAATATCAGAGCAAGAGCTTGAAAATGCAAAAAATAATGCAATAGGTAAAAGACAATTTTATCTTGAAACTAATTTGTCGGAAGCTGTTTTAAAAGGGTATTATGAATTTTTAGGACTCGGCTATGATTTTGAAAGCAGGCTTACAGCCGGAATAAAATCCGCAACAAAAGAAAACATTCTTGAAACAGCAAAAAAATATTTTTCAACACCGGAAGCCATATGCATATTAGCTCCGAAGAAATATCTGAAAGAAGCAGACTTAATCTGTTAAAACTAAATATATTATGGTAAAATCAACACAGAAGCTATGAATAAAACAACAAATAAAATAGAAAAAGAAATAGATAAATTCCGCAAAGCAGGGAATATTCAAAAAGCAATAGATACCTGCCGCAGTGCGATTATGGAGGATGAGAATAACACTCAGCTTCATATTAAATTGGGCGATTTATATATGGAAAGGCACTTGGATATTTATCAAGCGCAGCAATATGCTGATGAAGCAATAAGTGAATATCAAAGAGCTTTAGAAATTTGTGTTCATTCTTCGGAAATTTATTATAAAATAGCTATGGCATTTTATCATAAACGGGAAATGGAAAAAGCCGTTAATTACTTTAAACTGGCGTTGGAATATAACCCTAAAATGTCCGAAGCTTATTTCATGATAGCTGAAGTATCGATGAGGAAAGGAGATTTTTCCGAAGCTTCCGAATTTGCGAAAAAGGCAATAAGTATTTCGCCGATATGTTCTTCAAGGAGTTATTATTTACTTTATTGCATAATGTCAGTATCTTCCAAAACAAAATGGTATAAGAAAGCAATCAATTTAGCCGCATCATTTATAACGCTGCCTTTTGATAAGTATGCAATCAAAGAAGTTACACGACAATTAAGCTATATGAAATTTTTCCCTGTCTTATTAAAGACCTCCGTAATGATATTTTTACGCGGATTTACACAGGAAGTATTGGATATTTACAGAGAAACAATAGATAAAGCACCCGGTTTTGTAGAATTATACATTAATTTAGGCAGAGTATATTATGAATTAAAAAGGTATGAAGATGCTATATGCGAGTATAAGATGGCGATATGGCTGGACAGTTTAAATTTGAGAGCATATTACTATTTGTGTCAGCTATATGAGGAGCAAAGGGATTTTGAAAATGCCATAGAAACCTGCAAAAAACTAATTGAGCTGCAGCCGCATGTAGCTGATTTTCACTGCCGCATAGCGCAATATTTATATTTGGAAGGTCAAATAGACGAAGCAATAGAGCATTATCAAACAGCGGTATCATTAAATCCAAATCCGCAGTGGACAAGCGTAGTTGCACAAACTTTGGGATTTATATTTCAGGAAAATACAGATAATTTGGATGCTGCAATAGCATCATATCAAACCGCATATAATCTTAATCCCGATGATATAGATATATATTTAAATTTAGGAAATGTTTTTTTTGAGAAAGGTGCATACGACAATGCGCTGATAGTATATAAAAAAGCATTGGAATCTTCTCCTTATAACGCGAGAATACATTGTAATCTCGGATATTTGTATTGGGGCAAAGGGAATATTGATGAAGCTATAAAAGAGTATGAAAAAGCTATAAAATATGATAATACTTATGATATAGCCTATAATAATCTCGGAGTTATATATTTGGATGATTTGGGAAGAGTTCAAAAGGCTATAGATTTATTTGAATCAGCAAAAAAATACAATCCGAATTATGCATTAGCGAACTATAATTTAGCGCGTTCAATAGCTTTAACCGGAGATAAAATAGAGGCCGCAAAATTATATCAAACCGCGCTGGATATTAATGCTTACACACAAGAAATAGATCCTGCGGAAATTGAAGAAAAAATACAAGATTTATTTTCTTAGGAGAATTATAAATTGGAATATACACAGGAAATCAGAATATTATATGCCGATACCGATTCATACGGAGTTGTTTGGCATGGTGCATACACGAAATGGTTTGAAGCGGCACGAGTTGAACTTGTGGAACAGTTGGGACTTGATTTGGATACTCTTGAAAACAATAATATTTTATTCCCCGTAGTAGAAATGAATATAAGATACAAGTCATCAGCTAAGATGAATGAAAAGATAATTATAAAAACAAGAATAATAAAAGTCAGTCCTGTCAGTATTACATTTGAGCATAAAGTTTATAAAAAAGGTACCGATATATTAAGAGTAACCGCACAAACAGTCATTGTAGTTACTAATTCACAAACGGGTAAAATGTACAGGAAAATACCCGAAGAAATAATGAATAAATTTTTATCCGCATTAAATATTTAGTTAAGGTGCGGTATTTGCGCATCGCATCCATATAAAACCCCCTGAATTTTTCCTTAATCCAGTGTCTCACGTTCCTTATCGCGAAATTTTCTCGGACAAATTATATAAGGAAAAAGGATATTATACTTTAGGTCTATAAATTTAAATCTTTAGACTATATCCCTAATTTATGATGTTACTTAAAATAAGAAATACAGTAAAAAGGAATATTAAAATTGGGGACAATTACATCCGAAAAAATTAAACATAAATCCAAGCAGGTAAAGAATATATATACTTCAGCTCAAGAATATTTTATTCAAGCTGAAGAACTAAGAATAAAAAACAGATACAAAGAATCTATCGCAAATTACTTAAAATCAATTATGATAGAAAGAAATAATTCTGAATCATATTTAGGTCTTGGGTTGGCATATAAGAAATTAAACAAATACAATAAAGCAATAAATAATTTGGAGAAAGCGGAACGGTTAAATCCTGATAATGCTCAAATCAAAAAAGAAATTGCCATGTGTAATATAATACAAGGAAACTTTGAGTCTGGTATAAATTATTTAAGAACATCAATAACATTAGATCCGAATAATTGTGAAATACAAATGCAGCTTGCTTTAGTTCATGAAATGCTGGAAGAAGAAGAAATGGCTTTAAAAATTTACCAAAGGATTATAGACAAAAATCCTGACTATATAAGGGCATATATTCAAAAAGCCACTTTATTCATGCACATAAAAGATTATATAAACAGTGCAAAAATATTCAGAGAGATAATAAAGAGAAGTCCGAAGTATTATCGTGCATATTTAGCTTTGGGAATATGCCTTGAAAAACTCGGAAATTTTCTTGCTGCAAAACGATATTATAAAATATATTTAAAAAATCATAAAGATATAGATACTTATAAAGAAATAAGTGAAAGAATAAAGAATTTAAATACAAGAAATAAAAATCAAAATATAAAATTTAAATTAGTATAAATAAGTTTGATTATTTATAATCTTTTTGATAAAGTACCAAAGAAAGCTTTAAAAGGAATAGATAGTGATTATGGAAAATAAACTTGATATAATAACAATAGGGGAAAGTTTAATAGAGTTATCCACTTCAAACAGTTTAACAACGGCAGAGTCATTAGACAAATATTACGGAGGAGATACGCTTACAACCGCGATAACAGCATTAAAACTCGGTTCAAAGGTAGGATATATATCAAGAATAGGGATGGACTGCTTTAAGGAATACTTACTTGAAAGCTGGCAAGAAGCGGGATTGGATATTTCACACGTAAAACCCGTTCAGGGTATAAACGGATTGTATATGCTGGCACTCGGTCAGGACTGCAGTGAAAAACAGCTTTACTTATACAGGCGTAAAACTGCCGCAACAAACTTATCTATAGAAGATATTTCAACAGATTATATTCAGGGAACATCCGTATTATATACAACCGGAATTACTCAGTCGCTGTCTATTTCCGCAAGAGAAGCTATATTAAAAGCATATCGAATTGCAAAAGAAAATAATATCCTGACAGCTTATGATCCTAATTACAAATCGCCGATATGGTCGGTAGAAGAGGCAAAAGAAGCATTTGATGAAATATCCGAATATATAAATGTTTTATTTATTAATACCAAAAATGACTTGAAACTAATTACAGAGTCAAACTCCATTGATAATATAATAAAAAATCTATGGGACAAAGGAATAACAACGGTTATAATAAAATCATCCCAAGACAGAGGTTATTATACAGGCTATAACGGCAAAATAGAATTTGTTAAATACTACAGCGAAGAAATAACAGATAATACAGGAGCAGGTGATGCTTTTAACGGCGGAGTTCTTCACGGGCTGGCTTCAGGCATGCAGGTATTCAAAGCCGTTAATCTCGGTGCAGTTACGGCGGGATTGCAAGTAAGAAAAATCGGTGCCATAAAATCACTCCCAACAAAAGAAGAAGTTTACAGGATATTTAAAGGTCAAAATGACTAATAAAATAGTAATATCAGGGTATTATGGTTTTGATAACTTCGGTGACGAAATTATCCTAAAAATACTTACGGAAAATATAAAAAAATATATACCGTCAGCTCAAATAACGGTTTTCTCAGTTAATCCCCGTAAAACATCAGCAAATTTAGGTGTAAACAGCGTTCATTCTTTTAAATTATTTAATGTCGTTAAAGAAATACTAAATTCACACACCCTGATATCTGGCGGCGGAAGTCTTTTGCAAGATATAACCAGCGCCAAAAGCCTCATTTATTATCTTTGTATTATTCTTTCTGCCGTAATTTTCAGGAAAAAAATAATCATCTTTGCGCAAGGTTTCGGCCCGATTAAAAATAAATTCTTGTTGCAAATAACAACATACTTATTAAGACAGGCAAAATATATAACGGTTCGTGATAACATTAGCCTTAATCAATTAAAACAACTAAAAATAACAGCCGAACAATGCTTTGATCCGGTTTGGAATATTAATTTAAAAGAAATTCCCAAAGAAAATAAACTCGGAATTCAACTAAGACAATCTAAGCTTGTGAATGATAATTTTTTAAACACTCTCGCTTATTCCGTATCAGAAAATTTTTTTGACAAGAAAATTTCTTTATTATCACTTCAAAATATACAGGATTTGGACGTTTGTAAAAAATTTAAAGAAGAACTTTTACAAATAAACGGTAATTTAAATATCGAAATTATAGAAAATACATCTAATGAAAAAATGATTGAAGAAATTTCAAAATGCAGTGAAATAATATCAATGCGGTATCATGCCTGTTTAATAGCCATAAAATGCGGGATAAAATTATTACCGTTAAATTATGATATAAAAGTAGAGACATTGGCTAAAGAATTCAATTTAGATTATATAGATTTAAATAATACGAGTAATTTGAACGAGAAGGTAAGGAATTTTAAATCAAATCAGATAAAGTATAATATTGAAGAAATTAATATGAGAAAGTTTGATTTTCCTAAATTATCCGAGAAAATTTCGCAATAAGGAACGTTACAAAGCGAAACACCATAGCGGAGTGAGGATGATTGAGCCTGTATGTGTAATTGAGCGAAATTTTTGAACTTTAAAATTTCAAGACAGTATGCGGCAAAGTGCGACAGTAGATTAGATTTAGTTTAACACTGTTCCTTATTACAAATTTTTCTCGGATAATTTATTTCCTTTGTTAGCATTAAGAATATTTCTGAGTTTCATAATAGCCTGAGCATGGATTTGGCAAACTCTTGATTCCGAGACATTAATATTTGCACCGATTTCTTTAAGAGTCATATTTTCGTGATAGTAAAGAACCATAACTAATCTTTCCTTTTCGGGCAATTGTTTAAGCGCGGCTTGAAGCTCGTTTTTAACATCTTTTTCTTCCAATTTATCAAGAGGATTAGATATATTGGTATCTTCAATGGTTTCTATTATTTCAATACCTTCCTCACCCGAAAATTTTTTATCATAAAGAGAACCGACGGAAGAATCTTCTGAAAGTATTGATATGATTTTTTCTTTTTCAATACCGAGATAATCAGAAATTTCATCATCGGAAGGAGTTCTTCCAAGTTCTTTTCGCAGAGTTTCAGCGGCATTTTTAATTTCTTTAATTTTTTTTCTGGTACTTCTCGGGAGCCAATCCTGAGAACGAATTTTATCAATAACAGCCCCTTTTATTCTCATTATCGCATAAGTTTCAAAATGAGCACCTCGCTCCGGTGAATATTTTTCTATTGCATCTATTAGTCCTTCCACACCGAAACTAGTTATATCTTCAATCGAAAAATTCGGAGGCAGATTAAGTTTTATTCTGCTTATTACATATTTCGCCAGATGAATATAATTAATTATTAATAAATCTCTGTATTTTTTATTTGTTTTATCAGCGAAATAAATTTTCCAAAGGTTTTCCAGTTCAGCCTCAGAAAGCCTTTTTCTTTTATTAAATGAACTTTTTTCTTTATTGTCATTCATTAATTTTACCGATTAAAAAAATATATACATAATTAATTGTATAAATTTAATACAATTATCAAATCATATATATATATGAAGTTTAAAAATTAATTATTAATGAGTATCGGCATCTGCTTAATTTTTCTTTGCCAAGAGACAGAATCTTCAATTTTTAAATAAAATGTTTCACCAAACATTTCTTTTTCAAAGCTGCTCTGTTGATTTTCAGATTTAAAATCCATATTCAAAAGCATATTTTTCATTTTATACTTTTTTATCATCGGCATTAACAAATTAATCCGAACTTCTTTATCAGTTGTATTATATAAAGCTTTTTCCGCAGCAGTTTGAAGAAGTACCGGAATTAATCCGTTAAATTGACTCATATTTAAAGTATCAATATTAATAATATAAACATTATCTTTATATACTTTTAAATCCATAACAGCACTCGTAACATCATCGGCAGATTTAATCGCATACTTTTCTATCATATTCTTAGATGAAAACTTTCTCAAAAGCTTATATTCAGATACAACACATTTAAAAAGTTTCTTTTGCGAAATATTAAACTCCTTAATTACCTCCCAATTCGGAAGTAAAAACATGTCATTAAATAAATTCCCCAAGTTTATTTTGGATTTTTTGTTTGGTTGTGTAATTATATTTATCATATTAAATTATATTCTCTGATATTGTTTTATATTAAATCCCGTCTCCGCAGTTTTAACATTTTATATTCTAACTCAAACTTTGTCAACCTGCTAAATAATATTCATAATTATTTACATTTTATCTGTAATATTTTAAATTTTTTTGTGAATTAATCTTTGTATTTAAATACCAATTAAACAAAGGTTTATATTTAATAAACCCAGACGGCTTAATATTTCTGTTTTGTAATACATAAGATAAAAAGCTGTAAATAAGAATATTAATATTATTTTTTTTAACAAGCTTATTAAAATAGTCCACAAGTAAGAAAATATGAGGAGAAACGTCTTTGTTATTGTATTCACGCGCATATTGTACTTCAATATCCAGGGCAATATCAGTAATATTAAGTTTTTTAATTAAATCAAAGAAATTATCTATTTCTTTCAGGTTGTCATTGACACCGGGAATAATAATATATTTAAGAAGGACATTATGCGACTTAGATTTGGAGGCCGAAACATATTTGGAAATATTTTCACAAACCGTTTCAAAGGCATCAATCTGCTTAATTTTGCGATAAGTATCTTTAGAGCCGCAATCAAGTGATATAACAACGGCTGCCTTATTTTGTTTTAAAGCATTTTCTACAGAAGGACTAAATTTAATACCGCTGGTATGAACTCTTATATTAGTACCGTTTTCTGTTAACAGATAAACAAGCTCATCGAAATTTTGCATCAAAGTAGGCTCTCCGCCTTGCAGTGTAGCTTCACCGCCCGGTTCATAATAACCTTTATCTATTAAATCTTTAATAACCGGAAAAACATCATAATTAACAATGCCTCCCGATTGTGCATCAGAACAATATATACAAGCTGCATTACAAGCTCTGCAGTGAGAGAAGTGAAAATCTTTTATTTTTCTCTCATTAGTAAATTGATAATTTAACAAGTGATAGCAGTTTTCGCAGTCATAAATTGTATTTTGTTTTTGAGCTGCAATTCTTTCGGCCTTTTTATTAAATAACTCTTCCCAATTTATTAATTCACCGTGGTAATTATCAAATAATAAAGGCATTCCTCTGCCGTCGTTATGGGTAATACAGCAATCACAGACTTTATCAAGTTCAAAATCTATACCTTTATCAAGGAAACTGCATCCTTTTTCATTCATGTAAAAATCCTCTAAAATACTTAAAATTTAATCGGGTTTCTTGTTTAATTTCGGGAATATGCTTTTCACTGTTCATATCGTAATATTTTTTCAGGCAAACAAAAAGAACAACAAAAATGTTGTTCTTTTTTAACAATAAAAAAATTATTGAGCATAAACACTGACTTGTTTTCTGTCGCGTCTATGCGGTTCAAATTTAACAACCCCGTCAATTAAAGCAAAGAGGGTATAATCTTTACCCATACCTACATTGTTACCGGGATGTATTTTAGTGCCTTTTTGGCGAACGATGATGTTACCTGTTGAAACGGTTTCACCGCCGAATTTTTTAACGCCTAATCGTTTACTTTCACTGTCGCGGCCGTTTTTACTTGACCCGACACCTTTTTTATGTGCCATTGTTATATTCTCCTTAAATTAAATTTTTACTATTCTTCCGAAGTTGATTCGGCAGTTTCAGACTTTTTAGCAGTAGTTCTGATTTTATTAATCATAACTCTGGTAAAGTTTTGTCTGTGACCTTGTTTTCTTCTGTAGCCTTTTTTAGCTCTTTGTTTGTATACTAAGACTTTCTTAGACTTATCATGTTTAACAATGCTGCCTTCAACGCTTGCATTTTTAACATAAGGCTGGCCGACTTTTGATTTTTTACCGTTTACGAGCATAACAACATTGTCGAAAACGACTTTAGAGTCAACATCATTTTCCAATAATTCAATATCAACGTAGCGACCTTCCGTAACCTGATATTGTTTTCCGCCTGTTTCAATAATTGCGAACATATTTTATTCCTTTCACTTGAGGCATCCGCAGCTGTTAAGCATTTAGTAAGCGGTTTGCCTATCTGCATACAAATACACTCCTTGTGTATTATAGAAAAAGTTTAACTTGCTCAAAAACTATTGTCAACAATTGTTTCATTTTTATTTAACAAATTTTTTCTTACAAATTAAAATGTTTATTATAGAATATTATCAGATATACACGATTAGGGAACATTAATAATGGACAATACAAAAATAAGAAATGTCGCAATAATTGCGCACGTTGACCATGGTAAAACAACATTAGTTGACAGCATATTAAAACAAACAGGCGTATTCAGAGAAAATGAGCAGGTACAAGAGCGTGTACTTGATTCAAACGATTTAGAGCGAGAAAGAGGAATAACAATTCTATCAAAGAATGTATCCGTTCATTATAAAGGCTACAAAATAAATATAGTTGATACACCGGGACACGCAGATTTCGGCGGAGAAGTTGAGCGTGTTTTAGGTATGGTTGACGGCGCACTTTTGATTGTTGATGCGGCAGAAGGTCCTATGCCTCAAACAAGATTTGTTTTATCTAAAGCGCTTGAATTGGGCATAAAAATTATTGTTGTTATTAATAAAATAGACAAAACAGGTGCAAATCCAGATGGTGCCGTGGATAAAGTCTTTGATTTGTTCACCGAGTTAACCGATAATGAAGAATTAATTGACTTTCCATACGTCTATGCAAACGGTCTGGCAGGGTTTGCTAAGAAAAATATGGAGGATGACTCTAAAACTCTTGAGCCATTACTTGATTTAATAATTGAAAAAATAAAACATCCGACGGGAGATAAAAACAAAACTCTTCAATTCCAGGCCACTACACTTGATTACAACGATTATGTAGGCAGAATAGCAATAGGAAGGGTTCAAAACGGAATAATCAAATCACAGCAAAACGTAAATTTAATAAAAGCAGACGGAAGCATAGAACGCGGTAAAATTGCAAAATTATATGTTTTTGAAGACTTGGGACGTGTTGAGACAAAAGAAGCTGTCGCGGGCGATATCGTTGCAATAACCGGATTTGACGATATACATATAGGTGAAACCATCACTGAAGTCGATTGCACAGAGGCGCTTCCATTGATAAAAGTCGACGAACCGACACTTCAAATGATATTTTCCGTAAATGACAGTCCTTTCGCCGGTCAGGAAGGTAAATATGTTACTTCAAGACAAGTAAGAAAAAGATTGTATGACGAACTTGAAAGAAACGTAAGCTTGCGTGTTGAAGATACGGATACAACGGAAAGTTTTAAAGTATCAGGCAGAGGCGAACTTCATTTAAGCATTTTGATTGAAACTATGCGCAGAGAAGGTTTTGAATTTCAAGTATCTAAGCCGGAAGTTATTTTTAAAAGAGTAGACGGTGAATTAACTGAGCCGTATGAAAATCTTTTAATAGATGTACCTGAAAGCTATGCGGGTTCTTGCATTGAAAAGCTTTCCAACAGGAAGGGTGAAATGCTGCACATGCAGAACTCAAAAGGAAGAACTTTATTAACTTTCTCAATACCCGCCAGAGGATTAATCGGGTTTAGAGGAGAGTTTATAAGAATGACAAGAGGCGAAGGTATAATGAATCATACTTTTGACACTTATAAACCCTATGCGGGTGACATATCTAAGCAAAGAAACGGATCATTGGTTTCTCATGAGCAAGGTGAAGCAATACCTTATGCTCTGGCGCAGTTTGAAGACAGAGGAGTATTTTTCTTAACGCCTAAAACTAAAGTCTATAGAGGTATGGTTGTAGGCGAGCATAACCGTCCGCAGGATATTGAAATAAATGTTTGTAAAACTAAAAAACTTACAAATATGAGAAGTGCAACCGCTGATGTTATGGTTACTCTGCAAGCTCACAGAAAAATGTCACTCGAAGATTGCATGGAATATATTTCCGATGACGAACTGTTGGAAATTACTCCGCAAAACATCAGAATTCGCAAAGCTGATTTAACAAAGGTACATTTTAACTAATGATATATAAAGCTTGTTTTAATTCTCCCGTCGGTGAATTATATATAACGGCAGATGATGAAACACTTCTGAGTGTTTCGTTTTTCGGAGAGATAACAAAAGCAGATATCTCAAACCAAATAATAAAGAAAACGGTAAAACAGCTCAATGAATATTTTCTGTTCGGCAGAAAATTTTTTGATTTACCTCTTAATCCCAAAGGCAGCGATTTTCAAAAAAAGGTTTGGAGTGAGCTTATAAAAATTCCTTTCGGCGAAGTCAGAACTTATAAAGAGATTGCATCTGCAATAGGAAACAGTAATGCTTCAAGAGCCGTAGGACATGCGAATAATAAAAATCCGATAGCAATAATAATTCCTTGCCACAGAGTAATCGGAACAAACGGAAAACTTACGGGTTATGCCGGAGGAATTGATAAAAAACAAAAACTTTTAAATCTTGAAACGACGTAAAACCGCAATTTTCACACAAATATTATTTAAAAATAAAAAACATATATTCGGGAGTGTCAAGAGCAAGCGAAATTCTGAATAATAACTCTATACTTATATTCCTTTTTGCAGTTTCTATTTTAGCTATATGGTCACGGGAACATTCGACTTTTTCCGCTAAATATTCCTGACTATATCCTTTTAAACTTCTGTATTTTGCAAGGTTATATCCAAACAATTTTCTCTTTGCTTCATTACTTAACATAATATTATTGTGAACCAAAATGTCATAATTGTACGTGGACTATTTGAGCACAAATAACATAAACCTAAACACCAATTGAAAATCAGTTTAATAAGAAATGACAACATAAAGAATCTATTGACGGATAATCAAATTCACTATCTTAACGGGGGGCTGCATACTACTTATGCAAATTTATCGGACTTTTAAACCAATAAAACTTTTTCGGAGAATTTTATTGTCATATAAAATTGATAAAGTTTTCTTATATCAATCCTTTCACTATTTATTGCATCCACCAATTCTTTTTTTAATTCGTTTATGTCATCAAGATGTTTAAAATTAAACAGTTCAAACGGTTCAATATTTAATGCCGATAATATTTTAGAAAGTGTCTCAGAAGTTACAAAATTGTTTCCGCATTCAATTTTACTCAAATTTCTTTCTCCCACCCCAATTAATTCCGCAAGTTTTTCCTGAGTTAAACCTTTATTCATACGTATTTCCTTAATACGTCTGCCCAACAGTTTTTTTATATCCATATTATCCATCGTTATCCTTTTACTCTTATAATAATTGACTCAAAATTTTTAAATAACGTATTTTAAGACTCTGTATATATTGACAAAGAGTTTTTAAGTACGGATAATAGAGTTTATAAATTCTATTTATTTATTTAAATTATGCTTAAAAGACAGGGAGACAGATAATGAATAATACTATAGTGCGTTTATTATCCATATTTTTACCATATAGGAGTATGAGAAAAGAGTTCCGCAGAACACATGACTTAAAAATATTTTCTTTTAACAGTTACAAAAATTTTTATACTCAAAAATATATATTAAAAATTCAAGAGGATATATTAAAAAATACATCAAATCCCCTGTATATGGGGCTTATGCAAAACCTAAGCATGATTATATCAGCAGAAAATATAAAAACAATGAATCCGTATATTGTTGACAGAATATCCGATAAATTAATAAATGATACAATATTATATCTAAAACAAGTAAATCCCGATAAAGAAATATTATTATTAACGGAGAAAGAAGATACTTTTAATTGTAAAAAAATTAATATAAACGAAATCCGTAATTATAACGATAAAGAAAAATATATTTTTGTAATCGGATATAATAAAGACTTTCTCGGATTGGAAGCAGCAAAAGTTATTTCCGATTTGGGTTTAAAATATGAAGTTGTAAAACAATATTATCCGGTATGCAAATATTATCACACGGATAAAAACGCTTATGAAACATTAATGGATGAATGGAATAAAGAAGATAGAAAAATGCATTTTAATGCGGTAGATTTTGAAAATATTTTTCAGGCAATAAAACAAACTCAAAGTCTTGAGGGTGATTTAGTAGAAATAGGAACATTTCAAGGTGCTTCGGCAAGAGCCGCATTAAATTATATGAAAAGGGCCGGAATTAAAAGAAAAGCTTATTTTTTTGATACTTATGAAGGTTTTACTTATGAAGAAGCGCAAAAATCTGAAGATACCAGCTGGAAAAACACACATACGGAAACTTCCTTGCAGGCTGTTAAAAACTTTTTATCCGAATATGATAATGCAAATTGTATAAAAAGCAATATTATAAGAGATGAACTGCCGAGTGAAATAAGTAAAATTGCGGTAGCAAATATTGATGTTGATATGTATGAAGCCGTTAAAGCCGCTTTATACAAAGTGAAAGACAGGGTTGTTCAACATGGTATAATTTTATCGGAAGACTACGGACATACACCTGCGCTGCTTGGAGCGAATAAAGCTGTTAGTGAATTTTTAGAAGAAAATCCCAACCAATTTATATCAATAATTAGTCCCGGCGGACAAATGATAATGATAAAGAAATAAAAAAGAGCCTTTCAGGCTCTTTTTTTATATGTTTAATTTTTGTTTATTCAACGTACATAAGAACTTGTCCGAATTCTACGCTGTCACCGTTTTTAACACAGATTTCGGTTATTTTACCTGAAGCTTCGGCTTCTATTTCATTCATTAATTTCATAGCTTCAATAATACAAACAACCTGTCCTGCACCTATGCTGTCGCCAACTTTCACAAAAGGCGGTTCATCAGGTGAAGGGGCACTGTAGAAAGTACCTACCATAGGTGATTTTATCGGCGTACCATTATG
>CANRHJ010000036.1 GCA_947630355.1 Candidatus Gastranaerophilales bacterium
TGATTACCAAAGTAATTAAAACTTCGGCAAGGGTGAAACCTAATTTTTTCATATTTTCTTACCTTTCATTTTTTTCAGTAGTAAACAGGCACTTTATAAGTTTATATTTTTTTTAACAATTCGTCAACTTATTTAGTTTTTTAATATGATTTTAAAGCACATATTAATATTCATAAAATATTAATAATAAATATTTCCATGAATTAATATTCTCCCGTTATAAAACGAACGGAGCCCAATCTCTTATATATTTTATTATTTATATATTTACAAACTATTAATATTTACTGCTATATATTTTTTTATTCCCTCATAAATCATATTTTAATCATATATTTAACCGATTTTTTTTAAAAAGTTTATTTTTTTTAACATAAACATATATAATATATGACATAAAGATTTTTATAATTAATATAAAATATGTGTATGTAATAAGGATAATAATATGATAAATAAATTAAGAAATATGATATCACAGGTATTATATACACCTGCAAGCAACCAAATACAAATATCGAAAAACAAATCGGGATATAATCCTTTTGAAAATCCTTTTGTACAAAACAATACAAAAGATTATGCCGTAAATAAACCCGTCAGAGGCGGATATTTCGCGGGATACTACAACGGTAAACCAAACATTGTAGGCAGGAAATTGTTCATTGAAGCTTAATCAAAAGCAGCGGTTGTTTTTGTAGGATTTTTAAATTTGGTTATATTTGCCTGGAACAATAAATGTACCGTATCCGTCGGCCCGTTTCTGTGCTTCGCTATTATTACTTCCGCTTTTCCCTTATTATTTATATCTTCTTTATTATAATATTCGTCACGGTATATAAACATTACAATGTCGGCATCCTGCTCTATCGCACCGGAATCTCTTAAATCCGAAAGCATAGGCCGCTTATCGTTCCTCTGCTCAACACCTCTTGATAACTGAGATAAAGCTATTATCGGCACATCAAGCTCTCTTGCAAGCCCCTTTAATGAACGCGATATTTGAGATATCTGCTGGTTCCTGTCATTTGGATTTCCTCCCCCTTCCATTAATTGAAGGTAATCTATTACCACTAACCCCAGCTCCTTCTCATGCATCATCAGCCTTCTGCACTTTGCTTTTATATCCGTAGCCGTTAATCCCGGCTTATCGTCTATATATATCTTCGCCTCTGATAACCGTTCCATAGCTTCTATCAATTTTTGCCAGTCATTCGGCTGTAAATTCCCCGATTTTACTCTTGATGTATCTACTTCCGCCTCTGAACATAACATCCTCTTTACTAACTGCTGCTTAGACATCTCTAAAGAAAATATGGCAACGGCTTTTTTACCCTTTAATGCAACATTCTGCGCTAAATTTAACGCAAACGCCGTCTTTCCCATTGAAGGTCTCGCCGCTAATATTATTAAATCCGATTTCTGCAGCCCCGATGTTAACGTATTTAAGTCATAAAACCCCGTCGTCACACCGATTAAATCATCCTTGTTATTGTAGCGCGTTTCTATTTCTTCATAACTTAATGCCACCAAATCTTCTATATGCTCCAAATCGGATGTGTCTTTCTGTGATGCAATATTAAATATTAACTTCTGCGCATTGTCCAATACACTGTCCGTATCATCATTCTCGTATGACATCGATACAATCTCCGAACCCGCATTGATTAACGCACGTTTTATCTCTTTTTCCTGTATTATTTTGGCATAATACTCTATATTCGCAGTCGTTACTACATTCAACGCCAGCTCGTTTATATATGCTCTTCCGCCTGCGCTCTCTAATTCCTCTTTGCTCCTTAAATACTCCGATACCGTTACTATATCTATCGGCTCATTATTCCTGTATAAATCCGTTACAGCCTCATATATCTGCTTATGCGCAGGCTTATAAAAACTTTCGGGCTTTATAAACTCCACTATCTTACCTAAAGATGCAGGATTTACCAACAATGCACCAAGTACAGCCTCCTCCGCTTCAACGCTCTGCGGTAAAAGCCTTAACATACCTGACTCATTCTGCTTTACTAACTTCCCTGCCATCTTTCCATTCCCTCTTTTAAATACATCTCTCCCTTAACTTATTTCATTAAGGAATAAATTTTAACTTTTAAGCTGACTAAAAACCGATGCACTCTAACTATTGTTCCGCATAAGTCTTATTATCTTTATCGGCATTGAAACGAATACTTGCCTGATTTTTTTGATTTGCCAAATACTCCTGCCCGTTTTTTACTATCCTGTGAACCTGATCTATGTCACGTTCCAAATTATTTAATACCTGTTCAACATAAGCTTGTGCATTCTCTCTTGTCTGCATGGCTTCCTGATAAGCGCTGCGCCTTAATGATTCCGCTTCTTCAGCTGCCTTATTCTTCATTTCTTCACAGCTCTCTTTTACCTGCTCCTGAATTTTTGCAGCCTTCTCTCTTACCGCTCTTATTAATTCGGACTCGCTTAAAATATTAGCAGCCGTATTCTGTGCCTCACTTATTATCCTGTCGGCACGACTTTGAGCTTCCATGTATATATCATCACGCCGCTTCAAAATCATCTCCGCTGTTTTTATCTCCTCCGGTAATATCGCACGTATCTTACTTAATACATCTTGAATATCATCCGTATTCATAAACAAACAATAACTGCCTACATGAAATTTGTTATCAAGCATTTCATCCGCTTCATCTATTAAATGACTTACTCTTAACTCTGTCATCGCTTTAACCTTTCTTATATTTGTGTTCTAAAAAACTTTTTACCGGCTCGGGAACAAATTTCGTTATGTCTCCGCCCATCTGCGCTATTTCTCGCACTGTACCCGATGATATAAAATTGTACTTTGGTTTCGTGATTAAAAAGACAGTATGTATATCACTGCATAATGCACTATTCGCTTGTGATAACTGCATTTCGTACTCGAAATCAGATACTGCCCTTAACCCCCTGATTATTACCTGCGCACCATGCCTCTTTGCATACTCTATTGTTAACCCGTCATAACTGTCTGTTTCCACATTTTCTATATCCTGACAGCTCGCTTTTATTAGGTTTACCCGCTCGTCTACAGGTAAAAAACTCTTTTTATTAACGTTTACCGATACCACTACTATAACTTTATCAAAAATATCCGCAGCACGCTTTAAAACGTCCAAATGACCTTTCGTTATAGGATCAAAGCTTCCCGGATATATCGCAGTTTTCAAAATCTTTACCTTCTTTTATGTACAATTTTATTTTACTGCAATCATGACTTTTAGATGAGTGACAACTCTAAAATGTTTCTAACTTTTTACATTACCCCTGAGGATTATATCTGGTGAACTTTTCATCAAAATATGTATGTATACAATTCTTACCGTTCTCTTTTGATACATATAATGCTTTGTCGGCAAAGTCAATTAAATCCTTTATATTATCGGCAGCATTCGGAAACTCGGCTATCCCTATACTTACCGTTGGCCTTATTATCGTATTCTCGTCTACTTTTATCTCTATTTCACTTATTCTTTTACGTAACCTCTCACCTATCGTTACCGCATTTACAAGTGCAGTCTCGGGTAAAATTACTGTAAATTCTTCACCGCCGTATCTCGCGGGAATATCAACATGTCTTATTGTCTTTTGTATTGTTGATGCTATCTCTTTTAATACCATATCACCAACTAAGTGACCGTATGTATCATTTACATGCTTGAAACTGTCTATATCCATCATCAACAACGATAATACATGGTGATATCTCTGTACTCTCTTTATCTCTGACTCAAGTAAGAGATAAAAATGCCTGTGTATATATAATTTTGTAAGACCGTCCTTTGTTGCAAGCTCATATAACTGCGCATTATCAACCGCTATCGCAGCTTGATTTGCTAGCGCTTCCACAAATTCCAAGTCCTTCTTGTTAAATAACTTTCCGTTCTTCTTATTTGTTATGTTTATTATCCCGATACATTCACCCTTCGCTATTAATGGTACGCATATTAACGAAGAAATGTTATTATCCTTTGACAATTGACTAAATCTGGGATCATTACCGCCTAAATTTGTTATAATAGACTTCTTCTCGGTAAACACTTTTCCGGCTATTCCACTGTTAGGCTTCATCTTTTGACACTCTATTGTTCCGTTATTAATGTCATCTTCCTGCTTTTTATCTTTTAATCCGTAAACAACCTTTACCTGCAGTGTATTATCGGATGAATCGTACAGCATTAACGAACCTTTTTCAGCATTGACCGTTTCTAATGCCTTGTCCAAAATTACGCCTATTAATCGCTTTAAATCATCTATAAAGTTTACTGCCTGCGATATATTGTAGAGTATTGATAAATTATGCAGAGTCTTATTTAAATCCTGTATCTTTGTCTCTTGCTCGTTGTTCCTTATAAACTTTCTTATTATCGGATCTATACAGCTGAATATCTGCTCTATATACTTTATCTCCTCTTCGGTAAATTCACTCTTATCTTCTTTGGAACTTATTGAACACATACAAAACGGATTGCCGTCATGGAAAAATAACTTAATATACTCAGTCTGTAATTCCTTCAATTTATAAGTATTCCAAAAAGCTTTATATATTAAACTCCCGTCTTGATTTGTTACTTTCATTAACTCTTCGTTTTCTTCCTGCAAAAAGGGAGCGGAATCAGCCACAAACTCATAATCAATATCACTGTCGGAGGATATGCTTTTCGTCTGTAATATCCCGTTATTGTTTATAAAAAACCTTACCTCCGTCAAATTTAACGTAGATTTCATCAGAAATGCTATCTTTGATAACAATTCTTCTATCGTCCTCGATTGATTTGCGGCTAAGTTCAAATCAAACAAATTGTGCAGTTCCAACACATTCTTCTGTAAAATATATACTTTTTCAGCTAAGTCGTTTGTCATGTCTTATATTATACTTTAAAAATTTTCCTGTTGCTAATTTTCTTTTGTATTTTTTTTGTTTTCCAAGATTGCTAATACGGCGGAAGATACCGTTATAACAGGTAAGAAGTAATATAAAAAGTTATTCTTTAATAACGTTTTTAACGGAGTTTTTAATGAATTTTTTAACATCTTATGGTCATGCAACGCCCAGACTACGGCAAGAGTACCTAATACAGGCGCAGATTTGGCAGCATGCCGGACAAAACTGTCCGCATAGGGATACTTTTTTATATAACCGCATGCCTGCTGCTCGGCTTTTGTATCTTGTTTGTATAATAAATCATTCCCGGATGATGTTACTCTATTTATCATTATTTAGCCCCATGCCAAACTTACCACATATCATTATATCTCCATTTAATATTTTCGTCGATACTATTTTTAAATTGTTACATTCCGATATTTCTTTTCTGTTATATCCCTCAATAAAACTTTTCGCTTCTTTATCGCCAAGTATTTTGGGTGCGATAAACTGTATAAGTTCATCGGCACATCCGCTTTGAATAATCGCTCTGTTTAGCTCCCCGCCGCATTCCGTCAGTATACTCCTTATCCCCTTTTCGTATACCGCATCCAATGCATATTTAATATCGGCATGTCCCAGCACCTCCGGACACTCTATAAACTCTATGTGTGAACCGTACAAGCTTCTGCGCCTTTTTGATACATTGTTTGAACATATCACTATTACCCGCGTACCGTCTTCATTAAATACCTTTGATTGACTTGAACTTCTGAGATTTGTATCATATATTATCCTCACAGGATTTCTCCCGCCGCGCATCCGGCATGTTAATGAAGGATTATCGGCTAATACGGTTCCGCTTCCCGTTATTATCGCATCATACTTATTTCTTAACTTTTGTACCTCTTTCCTTGAAGTTTCATTCGTTATCCATTTGGATTTGCCTAAACGGCTCGCAATCTTCCCGTCTAATGTCATGCCCGTTTTTATTGCGATATAAGGCTTTTTCTCTTTTTGATTTTTTATAAAAATTTTATTAAGTTCCTTGCACTCTTCCTCTAAAATTCCCACCCTAACCTCAATACCTGCATCTTTCAGCCGGGATATTCCTTTTGTACAAACCTTTGGATTAGGATCAACCATTCCCGTAATTACGCGTTTAATACCGCTTTCTATCAATAAATCCGCACACGGCGGAGTCTTGCCGTAATGAGAACATGGCTCTAAATTTACTATTATTGACTTACCTCTTATCTCTTCTTTCGCTTTTAATACGGCATTCCTTTCGGCATGATTGCCGCCGTAATATTCATGAAAACCTTCCGATATTATTCTGTAATCATCATCAAATATAACCGCACCAACTAACGGATTGGGCGAAACCCTTCCCTCCCCTTTTTTGGCAAGCTTTATACATCGCCTCATGAGCCTGTTATATTCTTTTTGTTCTTTATTTAACATTTTTGAAAAAACTGTCCGTTATTATTTGTGAATATTTACCTGCTTCGTTTATCGAAATAATTATTATGTCCTTTCCGTTTTCAAGCCTTGCGGAACCTACTATTCCTTCCATATCTTTTATGGGTAAATTTGATATCTCCGCTTTTATCTTTGCATAAGGAATTGTTTGATTAATCCCGTAAAATTCACCGCGTTTAACCACCTCTACCTTATCAAATTTTATTATCTTATATTTATACTTGTTTACTGCCTGCTCTATCTTTGATTGTAAATTTTCATTTCTTATATCTTCTTTCGTTAATATATCCTCCTTAGAAGGCTCTATCATTATCATTTTCTGACCTGATGCATTATGCTCCGCTATTATCATCCTGTTTTTGAAAAACTTTATGTTCTTATCTATTGTGTATTCATCATCTATATTTGATAAATCTATTATATCCTTCGTCTTTTCAAGCATCTGCTCCTGTGAAGGCGTTTGGCTTATCTTCTCTTTTATAAAGTCTATTACCCCTAAATGTAACAATCCGAAAAACACAAGTACCGCTATAATCGTCTTTATTATTAAACTAAAACAGCCTTTCATTTTAACTCCTTTATATATCTTTATATTATTTGAAATTAACCTGAATTTGTAATACATTAAGTATAGCTATGATAAATGAAGAAATCAAGAATAGTAACAGCCGGCTTATAGATGTTAAGAATGTAACACCTATGTTTAGACAATTTCTTGAAATAAAAAATAAAAATCAGGGGGTTGTCTTATTATACAGAATGGGCGATTTTTACGAAAGTTTCTTTGAAGATGCAATACTGTTAAGCAGAGTGTTGGGTTTAACTCTTACACACAAAGAAGGCGGTGCCATCGGCAGTGTTCCTATGGCAGGTATCCCCGCTAAATCCGTTAATTCATACATCCCTAAGCTATTGGATAAAAATTATAAGGTGGCAATCTGCGAACAATTGGAAAACCCTAAAGAAGCAAAAGGTCTTGTTAAACGCGATATAGTCAAAACCATTACAGCAGGAACGATTATTGAAAGCAATCTCTTGGAACCTACGGGTAATAACTATCTGGCTGCGGTTATTCAACAAGATAAACTGTTCGGACTGGCTTATACCGATATATCTACAGGAGAATTCAAAATAACTCAAGGACTCATCGATGAAATAATGTCTGAACTAGCCAGAATTAAACCTTCGGAAATTCTCACTCCCGTTAAAAAACAAAAAATTATGCCATTCCAAATTGTACCGGAAGAAAAAATCGATCTGCCCGAATCAATCACCGATACTTTCCCCTGCACAAAAATGTCAGTATCTTCCTTTGATGAAACACGTGCAGCCGAAAATATTAAAAACCTTTTTAATGTCATTTCCTTAGATGCCTTCGGTTATAATGATTTTAAATTGGCATTCCGCGCCGCAGGCGCTATCTACGATTATATTTCCGAAACTCAAAAAGGTGTTTTCCCTAAATTTGACGTTATCTCTCCATACTACATTTCGGAATTCCTCTCTCTTGATGCCGCTACAAGAAAAAATCTTGAACTGACAGAAACATCCAGAGATAAATCTAAATACGGCAGCTTGCTTTGGGCTATTGACAGAGTTAAAACACCTATGGGCTCAAGACTTCTTAAAAACTGGATTACCCAGCCCGTTAAAAGCATTCCGGAAATTAACAGACGACTCGACAGCGTTCAGGAGCTTATTAATAACTCCTCCGCACGAATAATTGCTTCGGATTTATTATCAAAAATCTCAGACATTGAAAGACTGGCTGTTAAGCTCAGTAATTCCTCAGTTAACCCCCGAGATTTCATCGCACTTAAAGATACTTTGATTAATCTGCCCAATATTAAAGCCATTACCGATAAATTCAGTTCGGAATATCTAACCAATTTCGTTGATAATATTGACGATTTAACTGACTTCGCCTCCGTTATCGCAAGAACGGTTAAAGAAGATGCTCCTCTCAGCATTAAAGACGGTAACGCTATTAAAGATAACGTTTCCGCCGAACTGGACTACTACAGAAGTCTCCTGTCCGGCGGTGCGGATTGGCTTATCGACTTTGAAACCCAGCAAAAAAATATTACGGGTATTAAAAATCTTAAAGTCAGTTATAATAAAAATTTCGGCTACTTTATAGAAATTACGAAGTCTAATCTGTCTCAAGTCCCAATCAACTACGTAAGAAAACAAACCCTTACCAATGCGGAAAGATTTACAACGGATGAATTGAAAAAACACGAAAATGATGTCTTTTCCGCTCAGTTTAAATCTTCGGAACTTGAACAAAAAATATTTAACGACTTGCTCGAATACTCCAAAAATTTCGTTGATGATATTAAATCAATTGCTCATTTTCTTGCGAGATTTGACGTTTTGTTATCTTTTGCAAATGTCGCAATCGAATCTGACTTCGTAAGACCTGAAATTGTTGATTCAAACGAACTGCTGATTAAAGACGGCAGACATCCCGTAATTGAAAAAATACTGCCGATGGGAAAATACGTCCCTAATGACATTAAACTTATTGCGGATATTAATAATAATGAAGATACTCAGTTCATGATTTTAACAGGCCCGAATATGGCCGGTAAATCTACTTATATGCGCCAAAACGCAATTATCGTCCTCTTGGCGCAAATAGGCTCTTTTGTACCTGCATCCGCCGCCAGAATAGGTATCGTTGATAAAATATTTACAAGAGTCGGTGCTGTCGATGATTTATCTCTGGGGCAATCCACCTTCATGGTCGAAATGAGCGAAACAGCTTATATCCTTAACAGCGCTACCGAAAAAAGCCTCATTCTTCTCGATGAAATAGGCAGAGGCACTTCCACCTACGACGGCGTAGCTATCGCTTGGTCTGTCGCGGAATATATTGCCACAAAAATTAAAGCCAGAACCATTTTCGCTACTCATTACCACGAATTAAATGTTATGGCTAACTCCTTTGAACAAATTAAAAATTACAGAATCACAATCTCCGAAGAAAACGGAGAAATTCGCTTCCTTAGAAAAGTTATACCGGGCAGCGCAAGTAAAAGCTACGGAATTCAAGTCGCTAAAATGGCAGGACTGCCTAATTCCGTTATTTCCAGAGCTCAAACACTTATGAACAGAATGCAAAAAGACTACTCCAAAGACTTATCTCGCGGTAAAATAAAACAAAATGCCCCGAATGTACCTCAATTAACACTATCCTTTGATTAGAAGGTTCTTTCTATGTCTAAATTTCTTAAATCTGATTTCGGTTATATTTCAATTTTAATCATCCTTTTCTTATGCTTCTTACCTGCATTCTTTATGCATCAAGGATTATTACTTATTGATACTGGACGAGAATTCTATATTCCCTCGCGTATACTGGCAGGCGAAGCATTGTTTAAAGATATCTTTATTATCTACGGACCTTTCTCTTACCTGTTTAACGCCTTTATAATGAAAATATTCGGACAAAGCCTCTATTCCATCTACATCGCAGGCTTATTTAACTCACTGCTGATTATATTATTTATCTACCTTATCTCAGCTCAATTTATTAAAAAAAATCTCTCTTTCCTTATTGCCCTGATTTCCATATTCTCGCTTGTTTATAACACCTTCTTATATAACTCAAATCTGCCTTATACATACGCAATTTCTTATGCATTGAGCTTTTTCCTTATTTCCGTTTTTTGTTTAATCAAATATACAAAATCGGACAACATATTATTCGCCCGTATTGCCGCAATATTCGGCGGTTTATCTTTAATTTGTAAATATGAATTCTTAATACTCCCTTTTATAATGTTATATGTACTCCTGTTCATCAAGCCTGCCGGAGTGAAAAACCTACTCTTATCCGCACTGCTTTTTCTATCTCCTTCTTTATTATGCTTTACTCTCATATTTCTTCAAGGTGCTGATGTAAACAACTTATTCGTTAACTTTTCTCTGCTGTATAAGCTCATTACGGCTCCGTCTTTAAATATATTTTTCTCAAAATTCGGCATTTTCTTTAATCCTGAAAACATACTCTTCCTGCTCGGAAATAACTTTCTGCTCTCGGCTGTGGGACTTTTGCCGATTATTAATCTTCTTATGTTTATCTTTTTCTTTAAAAAAATATACTCGGATAAACCTCTTTTTATATTCACCCTGTGTGCTATTTCCGCTTGTTTAAAATCATTCTTCTTTCTGAATGTTAATCATATGGGGAATTTCTTCTTCCCTATATGCCTTATGCTGACTGTCTTTCTGGCCATTAAAATCAAATTTCCTGATAATATTATAAAAATTACTCTAATCGCACTTTTTATATTCTTCTGTTCTTCGGACTTAAATTCTCTTAAATATAAGAACTATATGTTAAATACCCCAAAAGGCACTATATATACTTTTAAAAAAGACGGCAAGATGATAAAACAAGCTTACGACTTTATTATTAATAATACCAACACCGATGATAAAGTCTGTATACTGCCCGAAGGAGTAATTATTAACTTCTTAACGGAAAGAACGGCTGATAACTTTTTCTACAACCTTATCCCTTTATTATATGATGATGTATTCGGAGAAAACTTTGTTATAGACCGTTTTTCATCAAATCCGCCCACGTATTTTATTATTTTACCGATTGATAATATTGAGTACGGTAAAAGATTTTTCGGTCATGACTATGCTCAAAAGCTTTATAAAATAATAAAAAATAACTATAATCTTATTGAAAATAAAAATAATATTCAAATATTCAAAAAAAAGGAAGTATAATGAAAACTATTGCACTTATAAGTCACGGATGCGCAAAAAATTTGGTCGACTCTGAATTAATTCTCGGCAAACTCGCTCAAAACGGTTTTAAAATAACATTGGATGAGTCTAAAGCAGATATCGTTATTATTAATACCTGTTCTTTTATCCACGATGCAGAAAAAGAATCCGTTGCTTCCGTCTTTGATATGATTCAAGCAGGCAAAAAAATCATTATAACCGGTTGTCTGGCTCAAAAACATAAAAAAGAATTGCAAAGTTTAATACCGGAAGCTTCTGCTTTTCTCGGAACCTCCGATATTGATAAAATTGTTGATGCCGTTAACCACGTTATAAATCAAAAAGATGTTTATTATAACGTAAATGAAAGCCCCGTATACAATTATCCCGAAAATATCGAAAGGCAGCAAATTACAATGGGAGCAAGCTCCTATATTAAAATTGCCGACGGATGCGATTTTAATTGCGGATATTGTATTATCCCTCAATTACGCGGCCCTTATAAATCAAGAACTGTTGAAAATATTATTTCCGAAGCAAAGTTGTCGGCACAAAAAGGCTCTTCTGAAATCATTCTTATCGCACAAGATACAACCGGCTACGGAAAAGATATTTACGGAAAACCTTCTCTTATTCGGCTGCTCAGCGAATTAAATAAAATTGATGAACTGAATTGGATTAGAATTTTATATACTTATCCTTCCCTGCTTACCGATGATTTGCTTAATACAATTAATAAACTGGATAAAGTAGTTAAATATATTGATGTTCCGCTTCAACATGTCAGCGAACATATGCTTAAACTTATGAACAGACCCGTTATGGATTACAGTAAACTTATTGAAAAAATAAGAAAAATTATCCCTTCGGCAGCCATCAGAACCACTTTCATTACCGGTTATCCCGGTGAAACCGAAGACGACTTCAATCAATTGTATAACTTCATTCAAACAATGAAACTTGATAAAGTCGGTATTTTCGAATATTCAAGAGAAAAAAATACTCTAAGCTATAACCTGAAACCACAAATAACCGCTAAAGAAAAAAAACAACGGAAAAAAGTTCTTATGGAATTGCAGCAAAAAATCTCTCTTTCGGTAAATAAAAATCTTATCGGGAAAAAAATCGATTGCATAGTCGAAACAATAAATCAGGACGGAACTGTCATAGCACGCTCTTATAAGGATGCACCTGAGGTTGACGGACTTGTTTATATAAATACATCGGCTCCCGTTATACCCGGTGACATTATCACCGCTTTGGTTACAAGAGCCGATGCTTATGATTTATATGCAAACTATTGTCTGTAAGTATCCGCGATTACTACTACATTTCCTTTATTCGCTTTGTATTTTAAAACTCTTCTGTCGCGAATTGCGTTAGGATTTGCTTTTAACAGTTTTTCTATTACTTTTTCCTCATTATCCTTATCCTTTAACTTCCAATATACTTCGGATAATTTTAAAGCAATTTCTATATTTTCGGGATAAGTACGATTTAATGCCGTTAATTTATCTTTTGCTATACTTAATCTGTCTAACTTAAAATCTATGAATGCTTCCAGAATTTGAGTATCCAAATCATCATCATAATTCATCGCACGATTTAAATACATCTCAGCTGTTTTATATTCTCTCATTTTGTAATAATTAGCAGCTAAATTATACAATATTACGTGTTGATTGTGCATATTGTCATAAGCCAACGGGAACACTCTGTTTAATATAGCATTTGAACGTTCAAATTGTTTCTTGTATGCATATTTTATGGCCAAATCAACCCATATTACAATATCACTGCGTTTAGATTGCAGCATTGACATTAATCTGCGGATTTCAAGCTCAAAATTTTCACCCGGATATGACGTTAAAATATTGTGGAAATACATATCTTTTGCCTGTGTCTCCGTTAACGGTTTGTCTATTACATCAGGTATCATATTATAAATTGTCAACAAAGTATTTATATCTTTTCTGCTTATCTGTTTAAAATATGTACCGTCATTTACCGTATCACCGTCATAAAACATAACATCGTTAGAATCCGCACTGTGTCCGCCTATACCTAATGCATGTCCTATCTCATGCTGGGCAAGTTCTAATAAATTATTTTCATTAAATTCATGCCCTGTCACATCCGTATTTTTCAGGTCTATATTCATTTTTATTAATTTTAAATTATTTATTACGGGTGATGTAAAACCTGATAAATTATCTCCATATTCAATATTATTGGCGGGTTTAACAAAATCGGTAAAGGTTACGACTATTTTAGCCTCTCCTTCTGAAGAAACAGGTCTGAATACTATTTGGTTACCGAGAGCATGCTGCCAGTTATCAAAAGCACGCCTTACTACATCGTTATAATATTGAGGTACAAATATATTATTTTTTATAAAGTATGTTATCGGTTCGGAATTATTCCAACGTACCAATTGGTCTTCAAATAATACGTTATCTATGTAACTCGGACCTATCTTCCGCTCTAAGTTCTGTCTCATATTTAATATAGCCTGCTCCGCTATATCACTTGCTTCATTACAATCATCCAATTGCGCTATCTCGTATAATGCCTTTTGTACTTCATATGTTATCGGCATTTTTGATAATACTATAGCCTTGTACATTATCGGCTCATTACTGTAAG
>CANRHJ010000037.1 GCA_947630355.1 Candidatus Gastranaerophilales bacterium
ATTAACGGCATCAATATTCGGAATACCGTTAAGTACGACACATGTTGTATCAACTGCAATAATGGGGGTGGGAACGGCAATAAACGGCAGCGGAGTAAAGACAAATATTATTAAGAATATTGTAACGGCATGGGTACTTACAATTCCTTGCTGCGTTATAATGTCATTAGTGATATATTCTATATTAAAACATATACCACATTAGAAGAGGGATAAAATGGCTTTAAAATCAATACAATATAAGACGGAAGGAACATGCTGCGGATTAATAAACGTAGTTACAGAGGGTACAAAAATATATGATGTCGAGTTTATAGGCGGATGTATGGGAAACCTTGAAGGTATAAGACAGTTAATAAAAGGTATGGAAACAGATGATGTAATAAAACGATTAAAGGGAATTAAGTGCGGTTCCAAACAGACAAGTTGTCCTGACCAATTAGCAAAATGTCTTATGGAATTAAAATTAAAAACCGAGCAAGAAGTAACAAAATAGAGGGATAGAAGTGACTTTCGAATTAGAAAAAAAACAAGGTCTAATAGCGGGGAACGGTCAATTGCCTGTTCAACTGGCAAAAAATGCGCAAGAAAACGGATTTGATGTAATTGCAGTTTCTTTGTCAAGCGATAACCGAAACGAGTTAAAGAAGTATTGTACAAAGATATATGACTATGCACCCGGTGAAGTGTTAAAAATAAAGAATACTTTATTGGAAGAAGGAATAAAGCAGCTGACTTTTATTGGTAAAGTATCAAAGAGTCTTGTTGTAAAACGTCCGAGATTTGATTCTCTTGCACTTGAATTTTTAAAACAGGCAAAAAGATTAAATGATGATGCTATCATGCTATTTTTAGTTGAAGAACTGGCGAAAATTGGCATAACCGTACTTGATCAGACAATTTTCATAAAGAACTTAATGGTGCCTCGAGGTGTTTTAGGCAGTATAAAACCTGATGAAGCTTTAATATCAGATGTTGAGTACGGATATAAAATAGCAAAAGAGATGGGGCAGCTTGATATTGGACAATCGGTAGTAATAAAAGACAGAATGATAATGGCAATAGAAGCAATAGAAGGTACGGATAAGTGTATAAAAAGAGGTTGTAAGCTTGGTAAAAAAGATGCCGTAATAGTAAAGGTTTCAAAACCCAATCAGGATAAAAGATTTGATATCCCCGCCTTCGGATTAAATACATTAAAAACAATGAAAAAATATAAAGCTAAACTGATTGCCGTTGAAGCAAATGAAACTATATTGGTCGATGCTAAAAAAACCATTGAATATGCGGATAAAAATAAAATAATAGTAATGGCGGTATGAAGAAAATATTTATAATAACAGGCGAATTATCCGGAGATAAACACGCTGCGGATGTAGTAAAAGAGCTCAGAAAAATCCATCCTGACATTGAAACGGAAGGTGTCGGCGGTGAAAACTTAGCTAAAGCGGGAGTGAAATTATTTTCCGACCACTCAAAGATGTCCGCTGTCGGTTTTGATTTAAAAATTTTATATAATCATATAATGCTCGGAAGAAGAATATGTAAATATCTTAAGGAAGAATATAAACCTGACCTTATTTTAATGGTTGATTACGGGGGATTTAACTTAAATTTATCTAAAATATTATCAAAATACGGTTTTAAGATATTTTATTATATACCACCGCAAATATGGGCATCAAGAAAATGGCGCTTAAATACGGTAAAAAAATGTATAAATAAAGTGCTGACAATATTTCCTTTTGAAAAAGAAATGTACATCAATGCAGGAATTGATGCTGAATTTGTAGGACATCCTTTATTGACACAAATTCCTCCGAAATATGATAAAAATTTCTTTTTCGAAGAAAATAATTTGGATAAGAATAAAAAATTAATATCAATATTTCCCGGATCAAGAGTTTTTGAGATTAAGAATTTATTGAAATTATTTTTAGATTCCGCGAGGATAATTAAAGAGGAAAATAAGAATGTCCAATATGTTCTTGCACAGGCACAGGGGATAAAAGATGAATTAATTTATCCTATAGTCGAAAAATATAAAGATTTGAATATTAAAATATTAAAAAATAAGAACTATGAAATATTAAGCGTGTCGGATGCATTAATACTTGCATCAGGTACCGTTGCACTGGAAGCTGCTTTATACGGAACACCTATGATTATTAGTTACAGGGGGCCTTATTTTCTGTATTTTATTTACAGGCTCGTAAGATGTATTAAACGGGTATGCCTTCCCAATATAATTATGGACGAAGATATTGTACCGGAATTAATACAAGCCGATGCAAATAAAATAAAAATTTCTGAAAATATACTTAAAATATTAAATGATGAAAAATACACGGATAAAATGATAAATTCATTAAAAGCAGTAAGAGAAAAGTTAATGATATCAAATGCTGCAGTACGGGCGGCAGAAATTATTTCTAAAAATCTTTTATAAAAATAAAATTATTATAAACAAAAATTTATAATAATATGTTAAGATATATTTGTAAAAGTTTATTACAAAAAAGCAATTTTTTTTAATTACGGTTTTATAATAATACGTATTTAGGATTGGTCAATGCAAAAAGATAAAAGTAAAAATATAACAGAGTCTTCATATAAAAGTAAAAATCTTTCCCCAAAAAGCAATATAACAACAAATCCGATAGACCGAGACGGATTGGTTGCAAAAATAAACATACTGGGAAGCGGGGTGAATTCTGCAAAAATGATGCATTCATCCGTCAGTTACCATAATGAAAAAACCTTTGGGCTGATTGATTATGCCGGCTTTATAAAAGAAACAAACGATATCATTAGAAAGCACAGTGAATTAAAAGATGCCCTAAATGCCTTTCATAATATGTTCGTAAACAGACTGAACTGTACATATACGGCATTAGGAATGATAAACGAGAAATCAAATTCATTTGACTTAAAAATACTCGATAAAAATTCAAACGTGTATTCATATAAAGTATTTATGAATGATTTGGAAAATGAAATAATTAAAGCAATAAATAACGATGAAATAACAGTTCTAAACAACTCGGAATATTTAAAAATACCCTCTCTGGTGAATGCTCCGTCGGTAATAATACCGATAAAAATACAAGGGAGATGTATATGTGTCGCAGCCGCAAGTGATTATAACATACATAATCATATAAGCCTGTATCAGTTAGCATCAACGAATTTAGGCTTATTAATACAAAATGCGGATTTATACAAAAAAGTGGCACAAAGCTCTAATATGGACAGTTTAACGAATTTATATTCACACAGAAGATTTCATGAATTACTCTCCCAAGAGCTTGCATTAGCCGAAGCAAACAACACAAAGGTTTCGGTATTAATCTTTGATATAAACGATATGGGTCAAATAAACCGTGATTACGGTCATTCCAAAGGTGATGAAGTTATAAAAGTAGTTGCATCAAAGATAAATGAGAATATAAAGAAGCAGGATATAGCAGCCAGATACGGCGGAGATAAGATTTCCGTAATATTAAAAGGAATGAATGCGGAAGAAGCCAAGTATATGGCAGAATACCTGACCTATTCGTTATCCTGCTGCTTGGTTGATGATATAGGACCTGTTAACAAAGTATCCGCAGGAATTGCTACATTCCCGGACGATTCAAAGGATAAGGAAAAATTACTTATTCTTGCGGAACAGGCTGTTCTTGTATCAAAAACAAAAGGATACACAAACGGACGTTCAACAATCGTATCAACACAAGATTATGATTTTTGGGATGATGCCGCATTGAATTCATTTGCGACCGTAATGGCTAAGAGACACTCACAAATCGGTATAAATTTTGAAGAAGCATTAGTTGAACAATTCCAGAATGAAAACATTCTGTCTCAAAACCACTTATTGGAAGTGGTAACTTCACTTGCCAGTGCTATAGATGCCAAAGACGAATACACAAAAGACCATTCTTCGTCAGTTTCAAGATATTCCGTAGCTTTAGCAAGAGCCATAAATTTACCTGAAAAAGAAATAGCAAGAATAAAACTCGGTGCTTTACTCCACGATATCGGGAAAATAGGAATACCTGAAGACGTATTGAGAAAACCCGATAAATTGACGGATGAAGAATTTAAAATTATACAAAATCACCCGACAATCGGTGTTCAAAAAATATTGGAACCCAACCCGTTATTACACGATTTAATCCCCATAGTCAAATATCACCATGAAAAATGGAACGGTAAGGGATATCCCTGCGGATTAAAGGGTGAAGAAATACCGCTTGCGGCAAGAATTGTTGCTGTTGCTGATACATATCACGCTTTGATAAGCGACCGTCCGTACAGAAAAGGTTTAAGCGTCGAAAAAGCTTGTGCTATATTGGAAGAAGGAGCAGGAACCCAATGGGATAAAGAATTGGTAAGACAATTTATTGCCATAGCTCCGTCTTTAGCCACTAAGATATAGATGTTTTGTGATAATACGGTAATTCGGAATTCAAATCAAGCTTTTTTGCATTTTGTTGAAATATTTTTGATTTGTAAATGCCCGTATAAGCAAGAAAATATTTAATACACACGCCTAATACTCCAACCCCGTATTTACAGGAGCGGGAAAAGTTTATGGAAGATGCTTCCGGAAAATACTTTGTCGGACAGCTTAATTCCCCTATCTTATATCCGTAATAGCAAGTAAGAGCTAACATCTCGTTATCAAAAATAAAATCATCATCACATTCTTCAAGCGGAAGATTTTCAAGCAGTTTACGCTTAAATCCCCTATAGCCGGTGTGATATTCCGATAGATGCTGGTTTAAAAAAATATTTTCAAAGAAGGTCAAAAATTTGTTCGCAATATATTTATATAAAGGCATTCCGCCGTCAAGCGCATTTGATAGCATTCTTGATGCAATAACGGCATCATATTCTTCAAAGGCAAGCATAGATGCAATAGCGGGAATTAATTTGGGAGTGTATTGATAGTCGGGATGAAGCATAATGACAATATCCGCTCCGCTTTTTAATGCTGCGGTATAACACGATTTTTGATTTCCGCCATATCCTCTGTTCGTTTTATGCACTATAGTTGTTATATTTAAATCTTTCGCCAATTCTTTTGTTTTATCACTTGATTTATCGTCGGTGAGTATAATTTCATCAACTATTTCTTTATAAATTTCATTATATGTTTTCTCAAGTGTTTTTTCTGCATTATATGCAGGCATAACAACAACTATCTTTTTCCCGTTTAGCATATATTTAATCCTTATTAAAAATTATTCTATAATAAAATATAAATTAATTAAATGATTTATTTTATATTAACTTTTGTAAAATAATGATATAATATACTAAAGATAATGAAAATCTATGTCGATAAAACTTATATGGTGATAATTGATGGATGCTTTAGAATTAAAAGAGAGTTTAGATGCTGTTTTAAATTTATCAAACATTGAGAAACCCACAATCTTAATTGTTGATGATGAAGAAAACAACCTACAGCTGTTAAAAAGAACTTTTCGCGGTAAATATAATATATTAACGGCGAATAATGGTGTTCAGGCATTAGATGTAGTAAAACAACACGGAAATGAAATATCTTTAATAGTAAGCGACCAGAAAATGCCCGTAATGGAAGGTACTGAATTTCTAAGGCACGTTCGTGAAACAAACCCTGATATAATAAAAATTTTACTTACCGGACATGTCGGCACCGATATTTTGGTATCCGCAATTAATGATTGTGAGTTATTCCAATATATATTAAAGCCCGTTGAACCGGAAGAATTGAAAATAGCCGTTGAAAACGGTATTACTAAGTATTCAATGGCAAGTAACAACAAGATTTTTTATAATGAGTTAAGGGAATTATTTTATAAAACAATAAGAGCAATATCTAACGCATTAGATACAAAAGATTCGTATACCAATGGTCATTCTTTGCGTGTAACGCTGTATTCAATGATATTAGCAAGAGAATTAAATCTTGATGATGATTATTTGGAGGATATTGAGATAGCGGGCTTATTGCACGATATCGGCAAAATAGCCATGCCAAAGAGTATTCTTTGTAAGAACGGTCATTTAACCGACGATGAATTTTTAATAATGAAATCACATCCTTCTCGCGGTGAAAAAATTGTTTTAAATATAAAAAAATTGGAAAAAATATCAAAGTGGGTAAAGTCACATCATGAAAAGTATGACGGAACAGGCTACCCTGACGGTTTGAAAGGCGATGAAATACCTTTTGCCGGAAGAATAATTGCTTTGGCTGATACTTATGATGCCATGACATCAACAAGACCATATAGAACGGCTCTTGCTCATGATGTTGCAATTTCCGAGATAAAGAAGTGTGCAGGAACTCAGTTTGACCCGCAGCTTGCCGAATTATTCGTTTCACTTTCCGCTAAAATTGATGAAGCAAGACAAAATCCCGAGTTAGTTTACCCGAAATATTCATTTTTAGCTAAGAATATAGATTTTAAAGTATCGCAGGAAGAATGTGATAAAGTTTCCTTCCCCCCCCCACCTGTCAAATAGTCAATATAGTAAATTTTCAAGATACCAAGCCTTTAGAAAATTAGCGGTTATTCAACAGAGCTGATACATACCGACAAATCATCCGAGAAGTTCTTTTCAAGACACTGTGTTAAATCATTCGTGGCATTTAACCAGAAATTTGATGATGTAAGAATTTTAGTTTCTTCTCCGTTATCGTTCAATTTGAATACCAAAGGATCAGACCCCTTAAATTGAGCCAGCAAATCCTTTATAGCCACCCATTGTTCGTATTTTATTTCTTTTGCTACGGCAATTGTAATAATATTACTGTTTTCAAGCGGTTTGACACTTTCCACTATAATTTGGGATGAATTATCTTCCCGTTTTTGATATTTACCGGATATAATAACTTTCTTTTCTTGGATGATTAAAGAATTATATTCCTGAAGAACTTTATGAAAGGCAACAAAATTAATCTCACCCGATAAGTCCTCTATAACGCCGGATTTTAAATATTTAGCCGGATCTGATTTGAGCGGAATTTGTTTTACACTGTTAATCAACCCGCAGACGGTCACAAAAGTGTTATTTGGTAATTCCGGTATTTCACTGATGTTGTGAGTTGTTAAGAACGGAAGTTTATTTCTTATAACTTCCAGCGGATGAGATGTTACATAAAATCCGAGCAATTCTTTTTCAAATTCTTGTATCTCCTTATCAGAAAAATCATCATCTTTTCCGTACAGTTCAAATGATTGCATTTGATAGCTGTTTCCGGAATTGTTATCATTAAATCCCGCGAACAAGCTTACTTGGCCTGTTTCTTTTGCCTTATATTCGTTTGATGCCGTGTTTAGTATATTTTCAATATTATTGAACAATTTTTTTCTTGAAGGTTCAAGACAAATCATAGTACCCGCTTTTATTAAATTTTCAAGAATTTTTTTATTGAAAATTTTAGGATTAATTCTTTGCGCAAAGTCGGCAACAGATTTGTATTCTCCGTTTTTATTACGTTCTTCGACAATATTTTCCAGTACAATACCGCCAATACCTTTGATAGAATTCAAGCCAAATCTTATGTTATTTCCGTCCGGAGTAAATTCAGCATTGGACTTATTTATATCCGGCGGTAATACCTTTATTCCCGATTTTTGAGCCTCAGAAATGTATAATTGAGTCTTTTCCACATCATCTTTTGAATTGGAAAGCATAGCACATATATATTCAACGGGATAATGAACCTTTAAATATGCGGTCTGATAGGCAACAAATGCGTAACACGCTGAGTGAGACCTGTTAAAGCAGTATTTTGCAAAACTTTCAATTTGTCCAAACAGTTCATCGGCGGAGGTTTCCGTCATACCTTTTGCACTTGCGGCTTTTACAAATCTTTCTTTCTGTTTAGCCATCTCTTCAAGCTTCTTTTTACCCATCATACGTCTGACCATATCAGCTTCACCGAGTGTATAATCAGCCAGAACCTGGAATATTTGCATGATTTGTTCCTGATAAACTATTGTTCCGTATGTATCTTTTAATACTTTTTCCAATAGAGGATGTGCGTATGATATTTCTTGTTTACCGTGTTTACGTTTGACGAAATCGGCTACCATTCCTGATTCGAGCGGGCCGGGCCTAAACAGTGCGACTAAAGCGCCCAAATCTTCAAAAACAGAGGGTTTTAGGTCTTTTACAAGCTTTTTCATACCGGCAGATTCTAACTGGAATACGCCGTCCGTATTTCCTTCCATCAACATGTCGTATGTCGCTTTATCATCAAGCGGAATATGGTTTATATCTAAATCTATACCGTGCCGTTCTTTTATCATTTCCAATGTTTGCATTATGATGGTTAAGTTCTTTAATCCCAAGAAATCCATTTTAAGAAGCCCGATTTTTTCGCAATCTTCTTTCGGATATTCCGTTATAACATTACCTTCTTTTGCTTTCTGAACAGGTACAATTTCATCTAAGGGTTGATGAGCAATAATAACGCCTGCGGCGTGCATTCCCGTATTTTGTTTTATACCTTCAATCTTTATTGCTTCATCAATTATCTTTCTTATATTTTCGTCTTCATCATAAATTTTCTTTAAATCGGCTGATTTCTCAAGTGCATCCGTAATGGTAATCCCCACTTCCGTAGGAACCAATTGGCTGACTTTGTTTGAAATTTCAAACGGTAAACGCATAACTCTTGCAACTGCTTTTATTGCAGCTTTTGCCGATAATGTTCCGAATGTTATTATTTGGCATACCTTATCTTTTCCGTATTTTTCCGTAACATAGTCAATAACACGTTCACGGCCGTCTCCGAAATCTATATCCACATCAGGCATGCTGATTCTTTCGGGATTTAAAAATCTTTCAAATAATAAATGATGTTTTATAGGATCCAAGTCGGTTATGCCGAGCGAATAAGCAACAAGACTTCCGGCTGCTGAACCTCTGCCGGGTCCTACGGGTATTCCGTGAGTTTTAGCATAATTTATGAAATCCCATACAATTAAAAAGTATGCATCAAACCCCATTTTATTAATTATTTCAAGCTCATATTTACTTCGTTCAATAATTTCGGGAGTTATCTCTTCATATTTTTCTTCTATACCTTTTCTTACCAAATATCCTAAATATGAAGGGATTGTATGTCCTTGCGGAACATCAAAAGAAGGAAGTATATTCTCTCCCATTTTAATAATAACGTGGCATTTATCGGCTATTCTTGCGGTGTTCTCAATTGCTTCCTCAAACGTTTCGGAATCAAGCCATTTAAATGTATCGCGAAGTTCGTCAATCGTTTTTACGTAAAATTCGTTATTTTGAAATCTAAATCTGTTTTCTTCGTCTTTAAATGCATTAGTTTGAATACACAACAGTGTATCATGCCAGCTGGCATCTTCTTTTCTTAAATAGTGGCTGTCATTTGTGATAACCAACGGTATTTCCAATTCCTTAGCGATTTTAATAAGTTCGGGATTAACTCTTTTTTCTTCGTCCAGATTATGATCTTGTAATTCGATGTAATAGTCATCGCGGAATAAACTTTTAAAATATTCGGCAATTTTTTTTGCTCCCGTTTTATTCCCGTTTAGTATTTCTTTTGATAATTCACCTTGTATACAGGCAGATAAACAAATAAGACCTTCACAATGCTGTTCTAAGATTTCTTTATTTATTCTCGGCCGTCTGTAAAAACCGTTAATATGAGCAATAGATACCAGTTTTACAAGATTTTGATATCCGGTATTATTTTTTGCGAGAAGAACAAGGTGTGAGCGGTCCGAAGAGTTTTTGTCGGGCTGTGTTATATCACCATTTATAATATAAAATTCACACCCTAAAATTACTTTAAATTGTTTATCTTTTCCCAGTCTGTATAATTCAATGGCACCATACATGACACCGTGATCAGTTACTGCGGCGGCTTCAAAATTATTTTCCATGCTGAATTCTATTAGTTCTTTATTCCTGATTGCTCCGTCAAGTAAACTGTATTCTGAATGTACATGCAGCGGTACATATCGCATTTATATATCCCTTTATCTCAACTTATTTATATTCTAATTTTATCTTTTCTCAATTTAATTGTAAATTATCTGTTTTTTTATGTTACGAATTTTTTGATTAAGTATTGTAAAAAAAATAACAAAAAAAAATAATTATCCCTCATAAAAATTTTTTATTTATATATAAAACGGGTTAGGAATATGACGGATATTAACAAAATAAACAATACAAACAAAGTATATGCAGCAGAAAACATAAAATCTGATAACAGAATTTATTATAAGACGGAAACCCCTCCCGATACATTTGTTTCAAGTCAAAAGCAGCCTAAAATTTCATTTTTCGGCAGGTTTTCAAGCCTTTTTAATAAAAAGGATAAATCAAATAACAACACGCCGAAAACACCTTGCTTTATAAGATTGGGAAATAAAACAGTTGATTATAATACATTATCTGATAAAGAAAAACATCTGGTAGATATTTTCCAAAGCAGCGGTTTTAATTTCGGCAGTTATTTAGTTCAGCTTTATTATGAGTTCAGGGAAATAGGAAAATATGTAAATGCAGATAATTATATTGGAAATCTCCAATCACTGCAAAGATATATAGACGGAAATAATGACAGAAGCTTAACTGATTCATCAATAAAATTGCTGCGGCAAAACGGATGGGTTTACAGAATTAAAAATAATGCAGCCGGTAATAATGAAGGAAGTGAAAGAATTTCTTTAAACGTAAAAGGTGCGGATGCTTTAATAGCGGAATTGGACAGGTTTATGTCAACCGGTGAATATTTTATAGACGGTAGGAAATACAAAGTAAATAATTTAACCGATTTCAGTTACAAAACTCCTGATAAAATAAGCAAATGGGGGGACAGAGTCGATCCCATTACAATGTATTTTTCCGGAAAGATTAATGATGAAACAATTTTGGCACTTGCAAATATAACTTCCAAGTATAAAAGAGGAAGTATAAAAAACCCGATTAATGATCTCGCTGACTGGATTTCTAAAGATAAAAATATAACAAGAAAAGACGTAAGTGATTTGATAAAATTTATACGCACTTACAATGGAACAGAAGAGCTTGCTCAAGCCATAGAAGCTGAAGTTCGTAAATATAACGGAATTCTGTCATACGGTCAATATTATGCCGCATTAACGGCTTTTAACCGGTTAATTGAATATAATAAGCTTGTAAACCAATAAATCAGATTTCGGATTTTCGGTAAATTTCCGCACTAAGCTTTGTTTTGTCTTCACAAAAGCCTGTTATTAATACATTTTGAATGCTTTCTTTTAAACAGTCATCAGCTTTAATCAAAACATTTATATAATTTTTTGTGGTGCCTTTGAGAAAATTCGTTTTCTTATCACGTTTATTTTCAATAATAACCTCATTTACCGTATTTATATTGGAGTTTAAAAAGTCAGTATGTTTTTTTAGGGAAAGTTTTTGTAAAATATCTGCTCTGTTTTGTTTTACCGAGTCGGGAACCTGATTTGGTAATTTATCAGCGGGGGTGCCTTTTCTGCGTGAATATGGGAATACATGCATTCTTGATAAATTAAGCCGGGATAAATTATTAAGCGTTATTTCAAAATCTTCCGAAGTTTCACCGGGAAATCCCGTAATAATGTCGCATCCGATAAACGGCAGAGGAAAGTTTTCGTTAATTTTATCAATAACTTCTTTTATTTGCATTTCGGTATAAAACCTGTTCATATTCTTCAAAGTTTTATTACATAATGATTGCAGAGAAAGATGAAAATGCGGGCAGAATTTATTGGATTTGGCCAAAAAGTTTATTAATTCGTCGCTTATTTCGGAAGGGTTTAAAGAACCTAACCTGTATCTTTTTATATCCGTTTTTTCAATTTCTTCCAATAAATTTTTTAAAGAAGAATTATCATTAAAATCATACCCCCATTGTCCGATATGAATACCCGTCAATACTATTTCTTTAAAATTTTCGTTTGTGTATATATTTATCTGTTCAATAATATTTTTAACGGAATTAGATCTGTTTTTACCTCTTGCATACGGGATGGTGCAATATGTGCACCTGTTATTACATCCGTCTTGAATTTTAACTGAAGCTCTTGTTCTTTGCGGATTGTGTATTTTATTAAAATTAAATTTTTCCTGCAAAAAAATATCGTTTACGGCAAAATATTCATTTTTATTAATCAAATCAGCTATTTGATTTTTTTCGTTATTACCTATAACAAAGTCTGAAATCTTTGATTTAAGAATATTATCTTTTTCAAGTTGAGCCATACAGCCCGTTAAAATCGTTTTTATAATCGGATTTTCTTTTTTTGCTCTTCTTAAAAAGGATAAATTTTTTTTATCGGCAGTATGAGTAACCGAACAAGAATTTAATATATAATAATCTGCCTCAGAAATATTATGGGTTTCAATAAACCCGGCATTATTTAATATTTCGGCTATCATAGCTGATTCTATTTGATTAGTTTTACATCCGAGTGTTTTTATTACAAATTTTTTCATAATCTAAGTATATGATAAAAATTGATTTAATGCGTAAACCGTCATAAGAAAAATTAATGGGCGGTGAATGGATGCAACAGATTAGTTTTTATGCCTTGTTTATTAAATCAAGTATTACCGGAGATAAATTTTCGTTAAAAGTTAACATAATAGGGTCTTTAATAACCTTTAAGAAGTCTTGGTGCAAAGGATGAGAAGGATCTGTTACATTAAGGTCGTCTGTGTTATGATAAGAACAATTTTCGTGCCTGAATTCCCAAAAACAAGCGGTAGCATTATATGATTTAGCTAATCTGACAAAATCAGGCATTTCTTTATAATTATATTTTGTAACTACAAAGTGAATGTATATTTTAAAATAATGCTTTTGTCTGATTTTTTTAAGATACTCAAGATTTTCCATAATTTTACGGAAATATTTTTCACCGTGAGGAATAAGCTTAGCGTATGTTTTTGCAGTGGCTGCATGTATGGATATCCTGAATTTCGCTATTTTCTCAGGTGTTATATTTAATTTTTTTAAATTCCTTTCATCGCATAATATCCCGTTAGTGTGAAAATCAAATTGTAAATCCGGATATTCTTTTGCTGCTTTTTGAATAACAAGCCTGCTGTGCCTTGACCCGAAAGGATCTCCCGCTGAATTTATTATTAAAAATTTCGCTGATTTTAATATCGGAAGGAAAAAAGTGTCAATTTTTGAATTTAGTATTTTAAGCTCTTCATTACTTAATCGGGTGATTTCTTTCCTGCATATTGAACAGGCAATATTACATTCATAGTCATAACAAAATTTTACAACCAGCGGATAATCCTTCATAATCGGTTCACAAACCGTATTATAATTAGTCATAAACAGAGATTGACTGCAATATATACACCCGTTTTGATCACAAAGTGAGTAATCATTATTCATTACTCTTTTCCTTAATTCCTGAGCCTTCTCGGAATTCCATACCTCTTCTATTGTATCTTTGTATATGTTCCCAATTGAATAATATTTATTCCAATTAGGACAGCAAGTGTATACCTCCCCTCCGGCATGAATTTCGATTTCCTCAAAAGGTCTTTTGCAGTACTTATTTATTGATGCCAAAACTTCTCTCCTCTTTACAATTCCATCAAATTTTTAAGTTCAGGGTA
>CANRHJ010000038.1 GCA_947630355.1 Candidatus Gastranaerophilales bacterium
CACGGTATCCGTTAAAATGCTTGTATCGGTAATCCCTTGTTTAACAAGATTTTCAACAGCTTTTAATGATTTATAAATCGTTAATGCTTTTGTTCTTTCTTCTTTTGACAGGTATGTATTCCTGGAACTCAAAGCTAAACCGTCTGCTTCTCTTACTATCGGACAGCTTATTAATTCAGTGTCTATGTTTAAATCTTTTACTACATTTCTTAAAATAAATAACTGTTGAGCATCTTTTTGTCCGAAGAATGCATAATCGGGTAAAACTATATTTAATAACTTCGTGACAACCGTTGCAACTCCGTCGAAATGTCCCGGCCTTGACTTACCGCACATACAATCCACATAATTATATGCAGGACATACAAACGTAAGCTCCGTATTTGATAGTAATTTGTTCTCTCCGTACATCTCTTTGGGCGAAGGCGCAAAAATTATATCGACACCGGCTTCCTCGCATAAATCTCTATCCTTTTCCAATGTTCTCGGATATTTATCATAATCTTCATTCGGCCCGAATTGTATCGGATTTACAAATACACTTACTACTACTCTGCTGCACATCTCTTTTGCACGTTTTATTAATGAAGCATGACCGGCATGCAGCGCACCCATTGTGGGAACTAAACCTATTGTTTCACCTTCTTTTTTCCAGACTTTAATTTTTTCTTTTATATCTTTAATGTTGGATAAAATGACCGTCAATTTTTTCTTTCTCCTCTTCAGTAAGGTTAAAGATATTTTCTTTGCAAGGGAAAATATTGTCTTTAACCTCTTTATTATATGTTGATGCCGCATTTTTGATAATATCTTTAACATTTGCATACTGTTTTACGAATTTAGGAATATTCCCCGAAAACTTACCTAAGATATCATCAATAACAAGGACTTGACCGCTGCAATATCTCCCCGCGCCGATACCAATGGTCGGGACAGAGATATTCTCTGTAATATAACGGGCGGATTCTTCGGGTACCATTTCCAAAACAATACAAAAGGCACCGTTTTCTTCTAACTTTTTAGCCGATTTAAGCAAATTCTGAGTATTTTCATAGGATTTTCCCTGAATGAAATAACCGCCTATTTGATTTATATACTGGGGAGTAAACCCTATATGTCCGGCTACATTGATACCGCAGCTTGTTAAATGACTGACTTCATCTAAAATAAAATCCGAAGCGCCTTCAAGTTTAACGGCTTTAGCGCCGGATTGAATTAATTTCCCTGCATTTATCGTTGTTTGTTCTTTTGATACGTGGTAAGAAAGGAATGGCATATCCGCAATTACGAGTGCTCTTGTAACACCTCTTGAAACGGCTTTTGTAAATGTTAACATATCTTCTATTGTTACGTTTAAGGTCGTATCGTATCCTAAAATTGTCATACCAAGCGAATCTCCAACCAATATTGAATCAACACCGCTTTCATCTATATACTTCGCCGTAGAACAATCATAAGCCGTCAGCATTGTAATTTTTTCATTATTGTCTTTCATTTTTTGAAAAGTTTTTGTTGTAACAGGTTTAGATTCAAACATTAGTGCTTTTCCTTTTCTTTTTTCCTGAACCAATAGTAGATTATACGAGCCAGTCTGAATGTCCGTCTTCAAATCGTTTATCTTCCATCAGATTTTTTTGAACAATTTCAATATTCAGCTTTTGAATTTCTTCCCTGTCCACAACAACGGGAACAGAACCTGCATCTTTATATGGAACTATAAGTTCTTGTGGTAATTCCGTATTTACAAGTACCGCATCTATTATTTTGTTATATTGAGCGTGTTTTATAAGCGTTTTAATATGATCCGAAACGGTAAATCCGTCTGTTTCTCCGGGTTGTGTCATAATGTTGCATACATATATTTTTTTTGCATTTGAATCATTTACCGCTTTTGAAAGTTCTTTTATTAATAAATTCGGAATAACGCTTGTATACAAACTTCCCGGCCCCAGTATTATCAAATCCGCATCATGTATGGCAATAATTGCTTCTTTTAAGGGTTTACAGTTATCGGGTTCCGAAAACAGTCTTTTAATTTTTTTCCCTGATTCGGGTATATTAGACTCGCCTCTTATAATGGAGCCGTCTTCCATTTCTGCGGATAATCTCATGTCATCCAGTGTTGAAGGAAGAACTCTTCCGCGTATTGAAAGTACTTTGGAAGATTCCTGAACCGCATTTACCATATTGCCTGTAATGGCGCACATCGCGGTTATAAATAAATTGCCAAAACTGTGACCTGATAAACCGGCACAGTCTTTAAAACGATATTGAAATAATTTTGTAACTAAATCTTCATCATCTGCTAATGCTGCAATACAGCTTCTAATATCACCGGGAGGCAAAACACCGAGTTCTTCTCTTAATTTTCCGGAGCTTCCTCCGTCATCTCCTACGGTTACAATGGCCGTAATGTTATTGGTTATTTTCTTTATGCCTTTGAGCATTGTGGACAATCCAGTCCCGCCGCCGATGGCAACGATTTTAGGACCTCTGTTTAATTTCCTCCTTCTGTATAAATCTTCCAAAACGGCATGTCTGTTTCTTTCATTACTTACATCAAGAATTGAATAGTTCGTATTCAGCCATCCGATAAAGAAAAATAAAGCGCCGACTCCTATAAGAAACCAGCCGATTATTTCCGGAGGGAGTGTTTGAGTTAGCCTCATAATCATTTTTATTAAGGTATATACGGGCCGCAGATTTGTAATGATACACAAACCCACTGCGGCAAGAACCGCACCTGTTATAATAAGTATAAACCATCTTTTAACATTCAAACCGGGAAGCAGCCAGCCTGCATCTTTTGGTATTTTTATTGAAAATTTATTAAGTTTCATTTCGCTGCCTCTTATACCCAGCCCGATAACTCGGCTTTATTATAATTATAAGGTGTAGGGGTTATTAACTCATTTGCTTTTTTTAATAAATTTTTTATATTTTCAGCTTTTGTATCAAAATGAATTGTGTTACAGTTTACCGGCATAAAAGTACCGTTCCCCAACTTGATTTGAGAAGAAAATAAGATTGTTCTTATTCGGTTTAATGCATCATCTTCATTGATTTGATGTTTATTGTCCCAGTCAACAGTAAAGTCCTGTTTATAATTTTTGTTTATAAAGAACTCTCTGCATACGGTGACATTGGTTTCTGCCTCTACCTGATTGGCAATTTCATTATCACAGCATACGTATACAAGCCATTTATCTATTTTTTTAAGAGCATTCGCAATAGCGGCAGAAAATTTAAAATTTTCTGCTGCCATTTTATACATGGCACCATGTGGTCTTACGTGGTCTATAACTAAGCCGTATGACTTCGCAAATGATAGTAATGCACCTGTTTGATATATCACGGATGCTTCAATTTCTTCATCAGATAATTCCATAGGTCTGTATCCCAATCCTGATATATCATTAAATCCTATGTGGGCACCGATTGTTAAATTCTTTTCTTTACATTTTAGTAAATATTCTTTTATTAGCAGCGGATCACCGGCATGAAAACCGCAAGAAATATTAACGGAGCTTACATAATCAAGTAATTCAGTTTCCGTATTATTTTTATAAATCCCGAAACCCTGTGCTGCATCTATATTAAAATCTATATGTTTAGTCGGCATATATATCCCCTCTCAGCCAATTTCTCAAATTCAATTACCACTTTTCATTCACGTCTCAAACCCGCGAAATTTCCCAGTACATATTATATTATATACTAATATACACTATTAAGTCCAGTTTGTTATGTTTTTTTAAATCATTTTTACGAAGTTCTCAAATTCCGTAACCAAACAGATTTGAGCCTATTTTTTCATACTCTGCGGAATGTTGAATTTTCTCGGACATAATATTGACAGTTGAAAATAAATCATTAAATATAAAACGAAATTCATATAAATAGAGGTATTTAAGTGTAAACAAAAATCGGATAATAGAATAGGAAAACCATAATATATCCGAGTGTATTTTGCGATAAGTAACAGTGAATGCCAAACAAGTAAAGTACGAATAATCGGAAAGCTGCAAAACCGGATTATATAATCACAAACATTTAACGATTAAGTAAGAAAAAATAAAAATGCCGTTCAGATACAGATTACAAAAAGTATTAGATTTCAGAATTAAAAAAAAGGAAGAGCAGCTTCAGGAAGTAATTAAAGCAAAAAATGAGGTAGACAGAATACAAGGTTTAATTGATGAAAATAATAATGAAATATCAGGTGTGATTAAGATAATGCATACAACACAAGATTTCAGAATGATGGATTCTTATGATAAATATTTAAAACACTTATATGAAAAAGGCGAAGAGCTGGAAAGGCAAAAACAAGAAGCTATAAACGTATTGGAAGCGGAAAAACAAAAACTCGTTGAACGTGAAAAAGAAGTAAAAGTACTTGAAAAACATAAAGAAAAAATGATTGATGCTTACAAAGAGGAACAAAAACAAGCGGAAATTAAACAATTATCCGAAGTAGCCGTACAAAAATATTTTCAAAAGACCAAAGAAAAAAAAGAAGAAGAAGGCGAAGAAATTTAAAAAGGACAAATATGAAAATAGAAGCTCAAATAAATACAAAAGTAGAAAAAAAGGAAACAAATCTTCCGGTATCGGAGGACGAATCTCAAATTTTAACAAAAGGAGATGAGACATTTTCAGATTTGATAAATCCGTCTATAAGCATAAATAATATTGATGATACGGATATACCGGATGCTGACTGTAATTATGATTCTTTAATGATGAGTATTGAAGATGCGATGTTTTTCATTAATTTGGTACAAAACGGGAATTTTAGCGTTGAGACTCCGTCAAATGCAGGTAATACAAATATAATACAACTGGAAGTATCACAAACAAGCGTATCACAAAAGACGGTTGAGGTTACAAATAAACTAAACGAACTGATAGAAAAAGCACAAAAGACTCAAAAACCGGTCAGAATTACATTTGATAATGACGTATCGGTAATAATTAAAATTGACAAACACGGGAAATTGACTGCGGAATTTATACCGGGTTCGGCAGAAGTGGAAAACTATTTAAGAAATAACATACCTGTTTTACGTCAGAAGTTCGAAGAGCAAAATCTTCCGTATAATGATTTATTATACAGGCAAAACAGCAGACAGAACAGAGATAAAGACAAGAATAACAGAGGAGAAAGATAATGCGCGATGCATTTATAACAGCGATAAATACGCAAAAAGTAACAACGGATTGGATTAACAGCCTGTCGGAAAACTTAATAAACGTATATACTCCGGGATACAGAGAGAAAAAGTTTACCTTCAAAACCTTTTTGGACGGAGCTATAGGCGATGCTCATTTACGCAATTTGGATCAGGGTAAATCATCACCGGGTACATCAGAAGAAAATATATATTTGGAAGGCAGCGGATACTTTGTATTAAGAAATGACAAGGGAAGATTGGTATATACAAGGCTGGGCGAATTCAAATTTGACGGAGAAGGCGTATACAGAAGCAGTGACGGACAAGCCGTTCAAGGATATATTTTAAATGATAAAGGTGAAATAATGAACGGTGCAAAACCTGTTGATGCCGAATCTTTCATAGATACTGCGTTTGACGGCGGTGCTGCAAGCGTGCCGACAACAAACATAAAGATGTGGATAGATCCTTCAAACGGTAAATATCTCGGTAAATACGAAGAATTTGAGTTTAAAGATGACGGAATATTATACGGCAAAGCAGACGGAGGGAAAATACAAACACCGTTATATAAGGTAGCTATAATAAATTTCCATAATCCTCAGGAATTATATCAGGTTGCGGAAGGCCAGTTCGTGGAAACAGAAGCATCAGGCAAGCCTGTTGTCGGGCGCGGTGAAGTTCGCGGAGGCTTAATTGAATTATCCAACGTTGATTTTGATGCTAATACTTCATATTATCAGCAGGCTCAGACACAGTTAGACTTGGCAAACGGTTTGATTAAATCCCATAAGCAGCTGCTTCAAAACGCAATTGAAATGATGAACAGTTAGTTTTTTTGATTACTCGGAATGTAGAGTAACAATGTTTAATGACTTTACTTAAAATTGTAAAGTCTTTTTTTTTAGTCAATTTTTAATACCGTTTGGTTTTAAAATTAAAAGAGGTATAAAAATTGCTTATTGAAAAAATATTAAATTATAAATTTCTCCAAAAAATCCGTAATAAAGATTGCGGACAAAATATTACTTCGGTTTCAAAAACCGAAGACAAAAACAGTAATAAATACAATGTAAATCAGACTTCACCTATAAAATCCGTTCCCGTTGAAGTTTTAAAAGCCAATTATATTAACTCTTTGGAAGAATATGAAAAAATTAAAGAAATTCCGATAAAAGAGAGAGCTTCAAATGAAACAATAAATGCATCTTTATACAAATCGCGCAATAAAACACATCCGTCATTTCAAATAAGAATTGGTGACAAAGTAGCGGGTTATATGAAAATGGATTGTATATCGGGGCTTCCGTTCGGAATGAAAAACACGTGCGTTGGGAATGATGCGGTTATTCCTTGTATTTCCGATTTAAGAACCATATTAGGTTCTGAATATTCCGGAATAGGTACTGCCTTAGTAAAAGAAGCAATCAGGACAAGTAAAAAAAACGGTGCACAAGGCAGCCTTTGGTTATACAGCATGGAAGGTTTTGAAAAGAATAAATCTTCATACAGAAGAGGGGAAAATCCTCTTCCTTTCTATTTTAAGCTCGGATTTAGAGCAAATGACGATTTAATAGATAATATGATAATTAAAGCCATAAAGAAGAATAAACCTAAAGATTTACCTCCGATGTGTATTTTATTTTTAACGCCTGAAGCTGCCGATAATTTAATCGGCTGATACTCCATTAATTTTTGAGCGGCAAATTAAAGCAAAAAAAATATTTTTGTGTTTTATTATTATTGTAAGGAGAAGTAATGCCGGTAAAACCTTTAGATAATGTTAATCAGCGTATAATTATCAGTAAAAATACACCACATAAAAATTCGATTAATACAATGCCTTCGGCACAAAAAAAAGAATATTCAAATATTTCCGCAGAGAATATAAAGGCAAATTTTGTTCCGAGTTTCGGCAGATATTGGAGAATGAATGATGTTCCGATAATCGACCAAGATAACGGAAAAACAATCAGCGCACAAATTCTCAGACAGAGAAAAAGATGGGGAAATATTTATAATTATGTATTGGCTGTTAACAATGACTATGAAGGTTTTATGAATATTGATTCTAAAGCAATATTTCCGGAATTTGATGATTTATTATTAACTGATTTTGATAATAATATACCTCAAATAACTTATATGTTTACAAAATACGGAAATAAAGATAAATATAAAGGAATTGGTTCAAACCTTATAAGACAGGCTATTTTTTTAAGTCAATCATTGGGCAAAAACGGAAGTTTATGGTTGAATTCGCAAATATTATACGACAGTTCGATACCGTCGTATAAAAAAATATTAAATCCTCTTCCTTTTTATTATAAAGTCGGATTTAGATCACCGTTTGAGGATATTGATAATTCAATAAAAACAATAATGGAAGAAGAAGATTATACAAAATTACCGGATGAGGCACTTCTTATTCTTTCTCCTCAGGATGCGAACTACTTTCTGAGAAGATGTAAAATTTTGTACAGATTTAATTAATATCCGCAAAGGAGTATACGGCGGACTCAGAATACTTACGTAAAACGGATTTTAAAATCCCAAGCTGTCACCTGTCAGGATTACTTTTATTCTTTTAGGCGGGTTGCAAAGTCTTGTAATTACGATATGTGAGCAAATAGAATCTTTTGACTTGCAATCGTGGCAGCTGCCTGAAGAAAAACAGGGAGTTTGTCTCAAACCGCTTCCTGCGACTCTTTGCATGTTGGCAGGTGCCGCATAGTTTCTGGCACGAACTACCGCATCTTGAAGTGTCGGTGTAACTTTATTCATTCCGGCAATAATAATAACACTTTTAGGCCCGAACATTAAAGCAGCCACTCTGTTGCCGAAGCAATCAATATTAACCAGTTCGCCTGTTTCACTTATTGCGTTTGAGCCCATCAAATACGTATCGCACAAGAGTGCCTGCCTTAATAATTCATTTTTTTCTTCATGATTTGCGGCGGCATCGCGGTTAATAACGTTATATCCGGTTTTAATAATATGGTCAAACAATCCGCATTCTATTATTGACAATGAACCGCCCCAAGAAATTTTATCCTCTCGCGGAATTAATTCAATTGCCTTTTGGAGCGCTTCTTGTTTTGTATCAAAATAATATGCATCAAAATATCTTTGTTTCAGTGCAGTAACAGTTTGTTCTCCAAGTTTTCTGTTTCTTTGCTGTATATATGAATTATTACTCATATTAACTCCTTTTTAACAACTCATCCGTATATGCTTTATCAAAGCACAATTTTTTATCCGCATCAATTTTGTTAAGAAACTTATTAATACCTTCAATCGGGATTTTCTTTTCGTTCAACAGGTATGAAACATAATCGGAATGACATCTGTTAGCTGATGCAATAAAGTGTATTAATGAGTATCCCCATTTGTAATGTTCATAAATAGGCATAATAATATCTTGAACTGCCGATAAAAGAGTTTCAATATTGTACTTTGCTTCGCGTTTTTTATTTAGATAATCGGTAATTAGTTCCGTCGGAATATTTCCTGCTCTTTTTCCCATTCCGAATAATGATGAATCGATGACAAGATTTCTGAAAGAATTGATATTGATTAGTTCAACGGCATTAGAAAATGCTAATTGTCTGTTATTGTGTGCGTGATATCCTATTTTGATATCTCCGTTTAAGTTATCATTGAACAGGTTAAAGTATTTTAAGGTTTCTTCTTTATCCATAAGACCATAAGTGTCTATTATATATGCTATTTCGGGATTTAAATTATTTAATTCTTTAACAAGGTGTACAATATCCTGTTTTGTATATGATGTAACGGATACAGGATTTACTATTATTTCATAACCCGAATTTTTCAATTTATAACAATAATCCAGTGCCTTATTTATTTGTTCTTTTTTGAACATTATCCTGAATTTGTTTAAGTTAAGACCGCTAATATTTTCCAGATTATTTACCGACTTTGAAATATCAACCATAATTACGGATTTTTCTTTAAGTTCAGGATTTGAGACAAACAAATTTTTGTATATATTAAAAAAATCCAAATCAGTTAAATTACTTTGCAAAAATCCCAATTCAACAATATCAATTAAAGACTTATCCAGGCAATTAGCAATACTTATAAAGTCTTTTTCGTTAAAAATTGAAGAATTAACGGAGCCGCCGTCTCTTAGGGTACAATCGAGTATTTTTATTTCATTCATAATGTTATTTTTTAAATTAGCTTATAAGATATTGTATAAAATATAAAACTACTTTACAATACACCTAATTTGTAAAAGAGGCAATTATGAAGAAATTTACCTGTTTAATTCTGATATTTTTATTTACGGGATTAAGTTCATATTCAGCGGAATATGAGGGTGTATATGATAAAGATATAATGATTTATTCACCCTCAAATAAAATTTGGTCAAAAAGTAATATTTACAAAGACGGAATTATTTTTGAAAAACATACAAGTGGTTTAAATAAATCCGAGTATAATTGCGGAGAAATAAGCTTAAATTCCGATTTTGAATTTATATATAAAGGAAGGCTGTTTGGTGCGGATAATAAAAATTTTAAATTTAATGAAATTATATACGAGGATTGCAGGTTTAAAGAAATACCGTTAGAATACCGGCAGGTACAGGAAATTTTTGAAAATATTACTGTTATAAAGCTCTCTGACTTTATTGACGGACATTATACAATTATCAATAATCATGCGGAAAAAGAAATAATTATATTTAATGATACACCGGAGGATTTAAGCAATTATGAAATAAGTCCGAAAGAATATATAATAAATAATAACAATGTAAGGAAATCTGAGAATTTAAGCTGTGAAAATAATAATTTAACGTTGAACGGCAAGCATTCCGATTTTCAGGAAGAAAATATTTCACAATCAGACACGGTATTAAATAATATAAAATCACATATAATAATAAAAAAAAGCGGAAGAATATTGTTATATGATAATAAGAATAAGAAAAACAGACGTTACATAATAAGGGTAAGGTAATGAGATGAGAGATAAAGAAAAAGATATTCCACAAAGAGCATTAAAAGAACTTAATAAGTTATTAAACGGCAATAAAAATTTTGTTAATTCCACACCGACTGCAAAGAATATGAGTATTGAAACTTTAAGGAAATATGCATTTCACCAGGAGCCTTATGCCGTTATATTAAGCTGTTCGGATTCAAGAGTTGTACCTGAGATAATTTTTGACTGCGGAATAGGTGAATTGTTCGTTGTAAGAGTTGCCGGAATTACGGCAGGTGATAATGTTATAGAGAGTATTGAATATGCGGTTGTTAAATTAAAAGTTCCGCTGTTAATATTGCTCGGGCATGATGACTGTGGTGTAATGAAATATGCTAAGGAACATTATCCTGATTTAAGCGGGAATTTTCAGTCCATATTAAAATGTGTATATCCCGTATTGGATAAGGAAGAAGATATAACCTGCCATAATTATTTTGCACGCCAGCATACAATATGGGTAGAAGAGACACTGATGAATAAGTCAAAAATAATACGTGAAGCGGTTGAAAGTAAGCAATTATATATAGCTAAATGTCATTTTGATCATTCAACGGGTTTAGTTGAGTTAATTTAGTAAATTATTGTAAAAAAAAATATTAAAACTGATATTAAATAACAAAATAAAATATGTCCGTAGTTAATATCTAACAGATATTAAAAGGATATATTATGAGAATAAGTAAAATAAATACAGTCATGCCTGCGGCATTTAAGAGTTTGAGGACGGATAAAAACAGGGTAGAAATTTTAAGAAGAGGTACAAAGCCGATAAATGAAAATCAGCGGATGAATATAATGGCATCGCTGAAGAACTTAGCGGTAAATCCTGAACGTGAGAATATCGAATTTTTGTTGGATGTTGCAAACGGCTTACAATACGGTCAAAACGGATTATCTGAATTTCGCAGAATAATAGAGAATACTTCTTCAATCGGAGTAATCAGAGAAAATACCGATTGGAACAAAGTTTTAAAAGATACTATCAATCAAGCATTAAACGGGTCAAAAGAAGATGTAAGCGATTTAAAAAAGAGATATGAAGAGATTTTCAGCAGGCAGAATATAAAGAAGTTAACTCCGGAACAAAACGAAGTATTGAAATACAGGGAAGAACTGACATCACGTTTAATCGGGGAGACCTATGCGCAGGATGAAGATGATTTATCATTAATAACCGATATAAGGACAAAAATTGATTATTTTACAGCCTCATCTGAAATTCCGTTAAAACAGAAGAGTGAATGTTTAAAGAAGTTCATTTATTTTTTAAGTGATGAATACAAAATACATCCGCAGTTAGAAGATAAGAAACTTCAAGCTATGGATGAGATGCTCGATGATATGATTATAAAAATACCCGGACAGGAAAAACTTACGAATAAGAAAATAGATCAAAGGCAATCGGGTATATGTGCTGCGATATCAATATGCCGTAAAGCGCTGGCATACGAAGACAAAGAACAATATATGAATGTTGTTTTGGAAGAATTAAAAGACAGTCCGTATATGGAGGTATATGATATAACCGAAATTGGTACTGGCAAAAAAATAAACATATTAAAAACAGATATAAATTACGCATCCGCATTATCAAGAGGTTACAGAATACTTGATGCATCGGCACATACTTGGATGCAGAACGCGAATACAAGCGGTGACGGAAGTATATTAACAGGAAGATATACTGCGTTTGACGATATGTACGGGGTTTTTGATGATTCTATATGGTATGAAGGATTAACACCGGAGTATACGCCCATAAAGAATTTATTAAAGGCAGTTATCAAAGAAGAAGAACAAATAAGAAATTTTGAGAACAGAGAGAAGAAAAAATCCGAAATAAAAAGTTATGTAAATCAATCAAGGAACAAGATAATATCAAACATCATACAAATACGGGGATTATTAAGGAATTCAATAAAAGAAATATTGCCCTCAGCCGATGAACAAGAGGTTATGCAAATACAAAAGGGGCTTATTGAATATTTTAACGGCAGTAACAATAATGAAGTAAATGTAGCGGATAAACTGCCCAAAGAAGCAAAACATAAAATAATCAGTGATTACATATTATCTCAGATACCTGATGAAATGCGGCAAGAAATCATAATATCCGATGATAAAACAGAAAAAATTTCAGGATTAATAAACGATTATATTAACCTGGACAAAGCAAATAACCGAATAAATACACTGACAAGTCCGCGCGTAAAGTACCAATATTATAAGGATTTATATAAAGTAGCGGCAGCACACAGAATGGCGGTTGAAGCGGATGTTAATTTAAGTAATGATATATTGCTGTACTATTCAAAAATTTATAATATACCGCCAAAAGATATAGCTGTTGAAAAATATTTGAAGAAGCAGGCTGGAAAAGCTAATTCAATGGCACATAAGAATAAAATTGAAGAAAATATTGATTTTATCGGGAACAAAATGCCGAATGAACTCGGAATGATAGCAAGAGATTTATACGGTCAGGGAATAAGAAGCTTAATATTAGATTTTACGGGTAATATAAAAGAAGCAATCGACGATGGAACATTGGGTGTAGCAGAACAGCTTGCTGCTTCATGGAATGTGCCTTCCGATGACAAATCTTTAAAGGAAAAAGTTGAACAATTAGAGGAGTTAATTAAGTCAGCTTCTGATGATAATGATGAAAAAACAGATATTGTACTAAGAGAATTGGGATTTAATAACAGACTTCATTTTATTAAAACGAAAATCAATATATTATATAACCAATTAGGGCAGGGTATATTGCCTGCGTATTTTGTACAAAGGGGAATTAAGCTAAAAGAAATAGAATCCCAGCTTAAAATTGCGCTTAGAAGAGTCAGAGAACTGGATAAACAATATAATTTGATAATCGAGCAAGAACATGTTCCGAGCGAACAGGGATTTATATTGGATTATTTGGAAAAAGACGGAAAAGTATTATCACGCACAAAACTAAATGTTTTAAAGCGTAAGTTCGATTACATAAGTTCGGAAACCGATAAAAACCAGACTAAAATACAAGACAGAAAAGCAAGACAAAGAGCCAATTCAAAGTTATATCGATTCAGCGGGGAAGAAAAAGCAATCTTTAAACAAATAGCAGAGCAAATGCACGATATGAAAGCATATAGTAAGAAAACATACAAAAGGCTTAACATTGAATTAAAAGATGAACTGGATGCGCAGTATGCGGCAAAAGGCAGATTGGGAGGACAATTCTGGGTATGGGAAGAAGGTTCTACAGGTTTAACTCCAAATGAACAAACAAGAATATT
>CANRHJ010000039.1 GCA_947630355.1 Candidatus Gastranaerophilales bacterium
AGTTAACACCCGGAGTTAAGAAACCGGCAATTAAACCTGCACCTGCACCTGTCGGGAAGCCGATTGCCATACCATCACCTGATCTGTCATTTCCTGCGCCAACAGGCAAACCGATTGCGGCACCGCCGATTGCAGCACCTGCCACTGTATATTCTAACGGTTTTAACCATTTGTTTTCAGTTAATACACCTTCATCATTATTTAACACTCTTGCAATAAACGGATATTCATGTCCGTTCGGGAATACCATTTTTGTGAAGTGTAAATAAACTTCTGCGTTTTTATTTATCCATTTTTTATCTCTTAATTCTTCAATTGTTGCATAAAGTTTTGTATTCGCAGGAATTAACAGTGTACCTTCCAATGTTCTGACATCTTTTTTAAAGTAGAAAGGAATTACATCACCAATCTGATGTTTTGTAGAATTGAAAGGTTCAACAAATGATACTTTGAATACATTTTTAGCCAAAATAATTCTTCTTAAGTTTGTAATTGAAACTCTGTCAACAACAGCTCTTTTGTAGCCGTCAAGGTGTTCAACAGAAAGAACATATTCTTGAGGTTCTTGAGCTACTTCTTCTTCAACCGGTTCTTCAGCTTTTTGATCAGGGTTTACCAAATCTAAAGCTTTCATCAATCTTGCAAGAAGAACGGCAGCTTCAGCTCTGTTCAAATCTCTGTTAGGGTTTAACTCGTTTGAGTTAGGATAGTTAACATATAATCCGTATTTTATAGCCTTTGAAAAAGGAATTACACCCCACGCCGGTATTTCAGCTGAATCTGAGAATTGATTTAAAACGTTTGTATCAACTTCAGTATCTTTAGTAATATGGCTCATAATGGATGCTGTTTCAACTTTTGTTATAAATCTTTGCGGTTTAAACTCGCCATCGGTATAACCGTATATTAAACCGAATTGGTCAGATCTTGCAATATCAGGGTAGCCGAAAGTAGCTTCGGTAACATCTGAATACATTGGTGTACCTGTAATAGGAGCCTGGCTTAAACCTAACGCTCTTAATAACCAAGCAGTCCACTCAACTCTCGGTACGGTTTCCAAAGGGCGATATGTATTATCACCATATATGGGAACTATTTTCTTTGTTACAACATCGTTAATTTCTTCAGCAGCCCAATAATCATCCGGAACATCCGTATAATCTTTTGCAAGTGCTGAAGTAATCCCGGCAAACAATAAAGTCATGCTTAAAAACATTGCTGCCACATTTTTCTTAATGTTCATTTTTACCTCACTTAAACTTTTATTTTAATTCCTATACTATTCTAAATATACAAAAATTATATGTTAAAACAATTAATATGGCAACAAATCTAATTTTATTAATGTAGAAAATTTAAGTTTATCCGAAAAAGTTTATATTATAAAAATTAATAAATCTTTATAGAATGGCAAAATATATTATATTACTTTTTTTATAGACACAGAGGTATTCCATGAAATTAAGTAATTTTTTACAATTAAACAACAGTACGGCAACTGCACAAAGCAGGAAAAAATTTCACAATAATGAAAATAACACGGATGGCAGCATCAAAATAAATACGCAAACACAACCCCTGAGCGAAATTCCAAATCTTCCGATATATTACAATATTCCCGCATTTAATATATTAAATAAATCCGTTTTAAATGCCGGTTTAACGGAAGAAGAGTACAATAATACATTAAACAAAGTTGAGCAATACAGTGTACCTTTATACTCTACGACAGGATATAATAACATCCCGCAAAAATTAAGAGGAATTATACCTTATGCGGGATTAATGGACAAAAGCAATATCATTAATCAATTTTTATCCGGCAGGAATACCGACGAAAATTATATTTATGCAACAATGACTTTTCCCGTTGAAAAAACGAAAATAAAAAATATGATAAGGGTTTTAGACTATTCATTAAATAAGTTAGATGAAGAATACGGCAAATATGACGGTATTGTATACAGAACCGGAATTATTAATCCCGCATCACCGCAATATTATTCAACATCAGGAACCCAAGAAGGTGCAATTTTCCATAATTGCTCTGCATTACCCGATAAACAAGATTACAACATAATTTATACAAAATCGGGACATAAAATTTATGAATTTCAAAAACAATCAAAAAGTTTACTATCTGAAATATTTTCAATAGAATCGGAAGTCCTTTTAGACAGGAAATCAGGTTTTAAACAAATTCCAAACAACGAGCTTACTCCCGATATGCTGGCTGTCAGAAAATCTTTTCTGGATAAAATTTTAAAAATATATTCTTTAAAGCATGGAACAAAGGAAGTAGAAGAAATACTAAGCAATAAAAAAAGATATACGGATTTACTATCAAAAATAAAAATCTGGGAAAATACTTAAAGAGTAAGGAGAAAATGTCGTCAAAATCAAATTTTTGCTCCTGTGGAGTTCTCGTCTTTACTTAAAACAAAATTAAAAAGGATAGATTAAACACCTATCCTTTTATAAATGGTGGGCATGAAGAGACTCGAACTCCCACGCTTACGCACCAGTTCCTAAGACTGGCGTGTCTACCATTCCACCACATGCCCATAATTTCATAATGTTAACTATATTTAATTATCAATGTAAAAATGAACTTGGGGGGATTCGAACCCCCGACCAATTGATTAAGAGTCAACTGCTCTACCAGCTGAGCTACAAGTCCGATTTATATTTTGATTATAATATAAACAAAAATTTTTTCCAGCATTAAAATTATTATTTGCATTATAAAAAGTATTATTATATAATTTAAGCGATTAGTTTAGTTTTACATTTAAAAAATGGAGAAAAAAATGAAAAAGATTCTAGCTATGTTTGCTGTACTTTTCATGATGGGAGCTCTAAACCAAGCAAAAGCGGAAGTCTACAGTGACGTTCCCGCTGATTATTGGGCAAACAAAGAAATTACAGCTGTTGTAAAAGACGGTATTTTACAACTTGACGGTAAAGCTTTTTTACCTGAAAAAGATGTTTCAAGATCTGATTTCAACTCAGCTTTATTGAGAACTTTAGGACACAAAAAGATTGCAGTTTCTGAAACAAATCCGTTTTCTGATGTTACATCAGCAAGAGATGATTACAGCGATATTATGTTATCATCCAAACTCGGTTTAATCTACGGTTACAATGACGGTACATTTAAACCTGACAGAATTATGACAAAGACAGAAGCAGCTTCTGTAATCAGTCATATTACAAAAGATTTCAAAGGCAATACTAAATCTTTAAACCCGTTTAAAGATAAAGAAGAAATCCCTGCTTGGGGTACTCGTCAATTTGCTAAAACAATTGACTTGGGTGTTTATGTAAATTATCCTGATGCAGACGAATTATTACCTAACAAAAAGTTAAACAGAGCTGAAGCAGCTGTTTTATTATACAAATTAAAACAACAAATCGGTGCTGTTAAGAAAGAATATATCAGCAAAGAAACAGTTACAGGTGTTGAACACTTAAACGTTACTAAGAGAGCTGAAGTTAACGAAGTTCAAATCACTAATTTAAGAAAAATCGTTTTAGCTGATAACATACTTAAAGGTTATTTCTATTCTGATTTCTCATCAAAAGATGCTTGTGTAGGTGATGTTGTTACTTTCACAGCTAAATATGATGTAAATACGGAAGAAACCAACACAACGGTAATTCCTGCAGGAACTACAATGAAAGCTAAAATTACCGATATTGAACCTAAAAAATGGTGGAATAAAAACGATAAAGTTACTGTAGAATTTGAATCAATGACATTACCTACAGGTATAGTAACTCCGTTCAAAGCTGAAGTATTAAACCATAACGGTATATTAACAGAAAACAGATGGGCAAAACCTGTTGGTTATACTGTTGGCGGTGCTGCAGTCGGTGCCGGTGCCGGTGTTGGTGTTGCAGGCTTCACAGGTCATCACCACTATGGTAACGGTGTAGCTATTGGTACTCCTGTTGGTGCCGGTCTTGGTTTACTTACAGGTTTAACAACTCCGGGTAGAACATATAAAGCTCATGAAGGAGAATATGTTTGGTTAAAATTAACTCAGGATTTATCTATTCCTAACTAGTTAATTTAAACGGAAATTTGAAAGCCTGCCAAAGTGGCAGGCTTTCTTTTTATGTACTTGAATTATAAATTTGTTCTTGTTATCATCTTTCTGTAATCAATACATAAGCTAAAAGGTGGTGAAAAATAAATGCCTGAAGTACGAGTTGGTGATAATGAAAGTATCGAAAGTGCTTTAAAAAGATTTAAAAAGAAAATTCAAAAAGCAGGAATACTTTCAGAAATAAAACGCCGTGAACGTTATGAAAAACCAAGCATTAAGAAAAAACGCAAATCTGAAGCTGCACGCAAAAGAAGAGTGTAATTAAATAAATAAAAAAGAGTTAGCATTAACTCTTTTTTTATTTATTATTTTTAAAGAATATTCCGAACAATTCAAAGAAATCTTTTAACTTGTTCAAGAAGCTTTTTTTCGAAACTCCGGGACCAAGTAATAATTGTCCGTTGTTATTATTTGTCTGTTGTTGTAAATAACTGTCTTTTATTTGTTGTACAAAATAATCATCAATCGTTCTTCTGTCACTAAATGGTGAATATTGTTGTTTACTGCCTGTAGGAATTAATGAATTATTTTGCGGCGCGGGTTTATTTACGGAATCCGTAAGATCCCTATAGACAACGCATTCAATGATGTCTAAGTCTTTATTTGGTTTAATAACATCTTTATTTACTTCTGTAATATTATTTTTTGGTTCAATAATGTCATTATCTGTTTTCGGAGAGTTATTGTTTACTTCGGCAGTATTATTATTTGAACTATTATTTGAACTATTATTTGAACTTTTATTTGGACTATTGTTTGGATTATCTTTTATAACAGAAGGTGTTGATGAAGAAGGAATTGAACTTTTTATAAACATTGAAATATTACTAATACTTTTACTTATATTTTTCGGCACTGAGGTGATACAATTTTTAATTGCGCTCAAAACAGACATTCCTTTTGTATCAACACCTGATACTTTTAAAGCTGACTTAGCCGCAACAGCAGAAGTGCCAACGGTAAATGTACCGGTACCGATTGTCTGCCATGCTTTTCTTGCTTCGTCATCAGTTTTGGCTTTAACTTGATTATATATACCTTTTCCGATTTGAATACCGCCGCAAGCCAAACCTGCCGCAACTAATACAGGTGCCGCCGCACCTCCCGTTACCGCTATTAAAGCCGCAGTTCCGGCTCCTGCCAAAGCAGTTAATACCATGTTCTTTGGTGATGCAAAAATTGTTTTAATCGGTGCAATTAAGCCTTTCCCGAAATTCTGCATTTTCTCTTTAAATGTTATTTTCCCGTCATCTGCCGGATTTGATTTGTTATTATTCGGCGATATATTCACTTCATCTTTATTCAAACCGTTAGTACGGCTCACGGATATGCCTGCTCCGGCCTTCATTTTGCTTAAAATGAGAGCTCTATTATCCATTAAATTATTTTCTAAGTTTATTACCATAAAATAACCCAATTAGTGATTATTTATATAAAAAATTTTTTATTCTGCTAATTGACTTCCCTTAATAAAAATTTACAAAAAAATTATAATTCAAAAATATTTTCACTTTGTTTTACGGTAAACTGTAAGAAATTTCCTATTAAATTTTCATTCCAAACCTGAACGGATGATGGCACATTCAAAACACAAGGGGTAAAATTCCAAATATATTTTATGCCGGACTTTACAAGAAAATCTGTTACATCTTGAGCAAATTGTCGCGGCACTGTTAATATTACTATTTTGACATTATTTAATTTTGTCATTTCAGGTAATTTATCTATATCATAAACTTTTTTTCCGTTAATTACGGAACCTATTTTCATAAAACTATTATCAAAAAGTGCAGAAATATTAAAACCGTATGCTTCAAAATTATCATATTTTGCAAGCGCCATCCCTAAGTTCCCCGCGCCAACAATATATGCTTTTTTGACGGTTTTAAATTTTAATGTTTCTTCTATTAATGATTTTAATTCCTTAGTTTTATATCCGACCTTGCATTTCCCTTTATACTTTAATTTTGCAATATCTTTTCTTACCTGAGTATTATCTATATGAAGCAAATCTGCTATTTGAGGACTGGATATATATTCCGTTCCTTTTTCCAAATAATCGGTAAGTATACTATGGTATAAAGTAAGACGATTTATAACTTTATCAGAAAGAAATTTATTCATTGTTAATTCCAAAATAATAAAAGAAAAGGAACGTATAAACGTTCCTTTTCTTGTCAAATACTACACTTTACCTTTATAAGCATCAAGGTAAATTTTCTTAATGTCTTCCATTAAAGGATAAACAGGGTTAGCACCCGTACATTGGTCATCAAATGCCAATTCAACCAATTCATCCAAGTTTGTCATAAATGTTTTTTCATCTACACCAAAGTCTTTGATTGAATTAGGAAGATTAATATTCTTCATTAACTTATCTATGGCTTTTATTAATAAATCAACTTTTTCATCATCATTTTTACCGCCTAAACCGAGTTCATCAGCAATTTGACCGTATTTTGTTTTTGCACAAGGGAATTTATATTGCGGGAATGTTGCTTGTTTTTTAGGTGCATCCGATGCGTTATATTTGATAATTTGTCTTATTAATAAAGCATTAGCGACACCGTGAGGTACATGATACATAGCACCTAATTTATGCGCCATTGAGTGGCATAATCCCAGGAAGGAATTAGCAAATGCCATACCTGCTATTGTTGCGGCATAATGCATTTTTTCTCTTGCTATCGGATCATTTGCCCCCTCATTGTATGAACGTTCCAAATATCTGAATACCAATTTGGAAGCTTCCAATGCATTAGAATTGGTAAAATTGGTTGCCATACATGATACATAAGCTTCTACAGCGTGAACTAATGCATCTATACCTGATGCAGCCGTTAACCCTTTAGGCATTCCGTCTACAAAGTTTGGATCTACTATTGCCATATTCGGAGTTAATGCATAATCTGCTATCGCAAATTTTACGTTTGTTTCATCATCGGTAATAATAGCAAAAGGTGTTACTTCCGAACCCGTTCCTGATGTCGTGGGAATTGCTACCATTGTTGCTTTCTTGCCCAAATCAGGTATGCAGCATATCCTCTTTCTTATATCCATAAATCTCATTGATATATCTGAAAAATTAGTATCAGGTTGTTCATACATTAACCACATTATTTTTGCTGCATCCATCGGAGAACCACCGCCCAATGCAATTATTACATCCGGTTCAAACGGTTTTAATATTGACATAGCCTGATTAATTGTTGATAACGTAGGATCCGGTTTGACATCAAAGAATACTTCATGTTCTATACCTATTTCATCCAGAACCTTTGTTATTGTATCAACAGCTCCGGAATTAAACAGAAATCTGTCTGTAACAATAAATGCACGTTTTTTTCCTGCCAATTCTCTTAATGCTAAATCTGTTGCGCCTCTTTTGAAGTATACTTTTGACGGAACCTTGAACCACAACATATTTTCTCTCCTTTCAGCTACTGTTTTGTAATTCAATAAGTTTTCAACTCCGACATTTCCCGATACGGCATTACCGCCCCAAGAACCGCAGCCTAATGTTAATGACGGTTCCAGTTTGAAGTTATATAAATCACCTATTCCGCCTTGTGAAGAAGGAGAATTTACCAATACACGGCAAGTCGGCATCATTTCGGCATATTTATTTATTCTTTCCGGTGATCTGTCATCCGTATATATAACCGAAGTATGACCTGCACCGCCTCTTGATACTAATTCGTGAGCCATTTTAGCTGCTTCTTCAAAATTCTTCGCTCTGTACATTGATAATACAGGTGATAATTTCTCTCTGCTGAAAGGATCATTCCAATCAACCACTGGTCTTTCCACCAAAAGTATTTTAGCATTGTCGGGAACCTTAAATCCTGCCAATGATGCTATTTTATGTGCGCTCTGTCCGACTATTTCAGGATGAGCCGTTCCTCTTTTCGGGTCAATTAAGGGTAAATCTATCAATTTTTGTGTTTCTGATTTGTTTACAAGATATGCACCTCTGTATACAAATTCTTTTTTTACCGCTTCATATACTTTATCTACAACAACTACGGATTGTTCCGATGCACATATCATACCGTTATCAAATGTTTTTGACATTAATATTGAAGAAACAGCAGTTTTAATATCAGCGGTTTCATCAATAACAGCAGGAGTATTACCGGGACCGACACCTAATGCGGGGTTGCCTGATGAATATGCAGCTTTAACCATTCCGGGACCGCCTGTTGCCAATATACAATCTATTTCTTTATGATTCATTAACGCACTTGATAACTCTATTGAAGGAACATCTATCCATCCGATAATATTTTCGGGGGCTCCAGCTGCTACTGCTGCATCCAAAACTAATTTTGCAGCTGCTATCGTGCATTTTGTCGCTCTCGGATGCGGTGAAAATATTATACCGTTTCTTGTTTTTAATGCAATCAGTGATTTAAATATAGCTGTAGATGTGGGGTTCGTTGTCGGGACAATTCCGGCTAATACCCCCAAAGGCTCAGCCACTATTTTTATACCGTTTGCCTTGTCTTCCTTTATTATTCCGCATGTTTTTGCATTCTTATGCTTATTATATATATACTCTGATGCATAGTGATTTTTTATAATCTTATCTTCCAAAACACCCATGCCTGTTTCTTCAACAGCCATTCTTGCCAAAGGGATACGTGCTTTATCCGCAGCGGCAGCTGCTGCTTTAAATATTTTGTCCACTTGTTCCTGAGTATATGTTTCAAAAATTCTTTGTGCTTTTTTAACTTTTGAAATTAATATTTCCAATTGCTCAAGTGTTTCTACAGTATTTGTTTGTTTTAGAGCTTTTTCCAATGCTTCAACATTCTTTTTGCTCTTTACCGTACTCTTTTTTGTTTCGGCATTTTTGTTTTTTGTTGCCATAACGTTTCGTCCTTTCGTGAATAAAATCTCTATTTATAGATAACCATAAATTACGAAAATTGTCAATTTTTCAACTGTTTATATTATTCAAAAAAATTAATAAAATAATATAATAAGGCAAGAGGAGGAAAAGTATGAAATATGTTATTCTAACACTGTTATGTATGGCTTTTACGTTCAACAGTATTCAAGCTGCAGATTTTGATAATACTAAAATTTATCAATGCAGCGGAGTAATTGGCGGAAAAACCGAAAATTTTATTTATGATGCAAGAGTAAATCCTGAAACAGATTGTCAAAAAGCTGCTGAAATGGCTGTCGGTTTCGCTAAAGGTTTTGGAAATAACACTATTAATTCCGAAGAAGTCAAGAAAAATTGTATTTTGCAATATAAAACAGATAAAGAAAAGGCTTTGAAACTTAATCAACAAGGTAAGTGTAAAGAAATTCAAGCCGGAGTTCCCGTTTGGACAAATTCTAATTAAGAAAGGACTTATTATGAAAAAGAATTTTTTAATTTTCTCAGGATTAGTTTGTATTTTGCTATCAGCTAATTTAGCAAATGCAAAAGAATTTTACTGCTCACAAAATACAAATATGTATAGCAGCAATTTTATTTATGATACGGAATCAACTGTATCAAGCAGATGCGATTGGTTGAAAAGCGAATTTTTCACAAGGAAAGATCCAGAACAAAAGCGATATCAAGAATGTGTAAAAAACTATAATATAATAAAAGCAGAATATGGTAAAGGAAATTGTACTCCTATTCTATCCAAAACATTTTCACAAGGAAATCTGTCTTGTACCGTTGATTATTTTCAACTTGGTTCTAGAAAACAGAGAATTACAACAAGCTGTACAGGTTCTGGGGATAGTAAATCTTTAGAGTCTCAAATTAATAATTTTCTTAAATAAGGAAAGAGGCGGGGCTATGCCCCGCCTCTTTCTCTCTATACATTTATGCCATTATTATATTCGCTTCTTCTGTTGTCATCGGACCTTGTTCTCTTAATATTGAAGCGTATTTATCAAGTTTTTGCGTTAAGGCACTTCCTTTTCCGTGTGTTTTAACTTTTAAAGCCTTACTATATGCATCGGCGGCATTTAGTCCCTTCCCTTGCGCCAAATTCCTGTAATATTCCTTTTCATAATCTCTTCCTGCTCTGTACAACCAGTTCCCCTCCGTTGTATTAGGCGTATTTATTCTTCTTTCGGAACCTAATATATCCGGCAGTGTTGCAAATTGATTTTTCGTCGTGAATAACTCGGCAAATATTGCACCTGTCATGGCTTTTGTAGATTGTTCCAACTCATGTTGATTTAAATGCAAATCTTTTGCCAGATAATTAGCACGTTCTTTTCCGTTGGGTGTATTTTTCATGATGTCTGCCTGTTCTATTAAACTAAAATCATCATGTGTGCCGGGACCTATTATGTATTCTCCGGGTTTCATATTTTGATACTTATTTGAACCGTGCATTTCATAGTATTTTACTCTGCCCCAATCATTTGCACCATATCGCGTTATATGTATTAACTGCATTCCCAAATGTTTCACGGCATCTAACGAGTCATAAGCATTACCGCCCAACAATTCCAACAGTATTTTATTAGCGGGTATTCCGTTTTTATGAGCAGCTTTCAGTATTATATCCTTCATTATAAACTGCCCATGATTTTCCACCTGCGGCTGCGTACTTAATTTCTTACCCAATTTGTTTCCGTGTTTATCAAATACATCTTTTCCGTTTTCTTTTAGCGGTTCACATATTAACGGTTTTATAAACTGCCAAGCTGCATCTATTCTTACACCGTTATATCTTTTAAAAAACATATTAAATTTATTATATAGCAGTTCACCTGCTTCCCCGTTTAATTTACCGTAGTCTATTGCCGGCGACCAGCATGTATATTCCCCGTCGCCCAAATCACAACCGAATTCGTAATTTTCATAAAATGCTGATTTATGAGCCCAATAATCCTTTTGTGAAAAACCTATCTGACAATCACCGTATATTTCTATACCTTGTTTATTGTACATTTCTTTGGATTCTTTTTGTTGTTTATCAGCTATAAACTGCACAAACTCATTGTAATCAACTATGTTATTACCTTCTTTATCTTTTACTTTCTTTAATTCTTTTATTCTTTCCGTGTCGATTTCCTTTGTTGCAAATATATTTTTATCTCTTAAAGGCCAATCATTCATATCTTGAGATTTATTTGCAACGGCACATGCCTCAAATAAAGCATCTCTTTCTAACCAATAACTGTTTTCTTTTTTAAACTTCTCATATTCTTTTTTCAAATGATGATTTTTATCTGTTTTTATAAAATTTTGATAAGCGGTTTTAAGCATCTTTTCATGCCCGTTTTCCGAAAAAACATTATCATAATTCACATTTTCACAGTCATTGACATTTCTCATATACGGATCTTGTATATCAGCTAAGGTTAAAATATTACCGTATTCATCTTCGGTTAATTTTGATAAATCAATTAAATGCATACCGAGCGAAAAGCTTGTGCCTGAATACGGAGAACGTATATAGTTTGATATCTGACCTTGCGGCTGCAGTTGTATTGAATTTACTCCGCACATTGTTTTAAGAAATTCAGCCATTTTTTGGGCATCCGTTGAAAAGCTGGTTCCTATTCCGTTGTCGTGTTCTTGTTTCGGCACACTGAAATCAAACACGGTTGCCATTGTTGTTCCCAAACCCAATTCTCTTCTGGCTTCGTTTTGTATTTTTTGATATTCATTTTTTTCTTTTGAAGTCAGAGCTCTACCAAATGAAATTTTTTGTTGTATTCCTAATACACGCATGCACATACTCCTATAAGACCATATTATAATAATATACGTAAAAAAATTATTTGCTACTATTTACAAAAATATTAACAAATAATAAAAAATATGTTATGTTTTATTTGTACTAACCGGAGAATAATATGGAAGTTAAAAGGCCTGAATGGACTTCACACTTTAGTTTTATAGCAGCTACTGTAGGAAGTGCGGTCGGACTTGGTAATATCTGGAGATTCCCTTATATAATGGGCAAAAATGGCGGCGCTGTTTTCCTTTTAACTTACCTTTTATTAATTGCTTTTATATGTATTATTCCGCTATGCTGCGAATTAACTATGGGGAAAATATATAAAAAAGATGCCATCAATACCTTTTCTGCAATTAATCCAAAGTATAAATGGTTCGGGTGGCTGTGTATTTTTACCGTAACATTAATTCCTTGTTTTTATTTTGTTGTAGGCGGGTGGATTTTAAATTATATTTGGGTGTTTTTAACAGGTAATTTACCTGATAACTTCGCCGTTTATTTTTCAAACTTCAGCTCACAAATTTTTATGCCTTGTTTCTTAACGATTTTATTTCTTATTTTGACGGCAATTTTTCCGTATAGAGGTGTAAACAGCGGTATAGAAAAAGCTAATAATATTATGATGCCTGCTTTCACGTTATTTCTATTTATTCTTGCGGTTTTTGCTCTAACGCTGCCGGGTGCTAAAGACGGTTTGCTTTTTATGTTTAAGCCTGATTTTTCTCAATTTGACAAAACAATGATATTAACAGCTCTGGGACAGGCTCTTTTTACATTGAGTATCGGTATGGGAACAATTTTAACTTACGGAAGTTATATGAAAGAAAATACTAACATTCTCAAATCTGCTTATACTCTTATTATTTGCGATACAATCATTGCGATATCAGCAGGTATCATGATTTTTCCGATTGTATTTTCATTTGGTGTCCAACCCAGTGCAGGTGCGACTCTCGCTTTTATTTCAATGCCTCAAATGTTTTCGGAACTTCCCTTCGCTTCTGTTTTTGGTCTTGTTTTTTTCATACTTCTGTTTTTTGCCTCCATTACATCAGGAATAAGTATGATGGAAACTACAGTTGCTGCATTTATGGATAACCTTAACATTTCAAGGAAAAAATCAACAATTTTAACTGTTTTTATTATCGGACTTATCTCTATTCCCGCCACTTTGTCTTTCGGAGTATTAAAAGATTTTAAACTTTGTGATAAAACTATTTTTGATTTTCTTGATTATACAACCTCTAATTTATTTTTGCCGTTTAATACTTTAATTATTTGTTTGATAGCGGGTTGGTGCATTCCGTATTTTTGGGAAAAAGCTTTCGGAAAAGGCTTTATTGGGAGCATTTTTAATATTTTATTAAAATTCATAGTACCTTTTATATTAATATGTGTTCTTGTATCGGGAATATAAAAAAGGGAACCTTTCGGTTCTCTTTTTTAATATATTTTCCCTGATTTTGTTCCCTCTTGGACTCGTTCGCTTTGCTCAACTCCGCCCTACGGAAATTACGCCATAGCCTTTTCTACTGCTACTGCTACAGCTACTGTTGCACCTACCATCGGGTTATTT
>CANRHJ010000040.1 GCA_947630355.1 Candidatus Gastranaerophilales bacterium
TTTAATTGAGGCAAAATATACTATATGTGAATTTGCAAATATTATAGGTATTCACAGGATTACATTATATAAAATATTCTCAAGAAAAATGATACCGAGCATTGAAATTTTGCATAAAATATTTACAGGCTTAGGCTATGATTTAAAATTATCCGCGCAAAAAGTATAAACATGAAATGCTGAAAAGCAAGTTCTTGTACAAAAGGACTCATTTTTTTAATTATTTTGATAATCAGAATTACATCAAAAAAATTAGGAAGAATTAAATAAACTTTTATTTATTTTTTATCAATCCTTGATAAATAGAATTTTCTTTTAGCTTTTTTAAAAGTTTTATTATTTCGATATCTTTTTCCCTTAGTATATTTTTATTTATATAATATTTTGAGGTTAATAATATACGAATAGCAGGGATTGTAACTCCAAGTTTTATTAAATCTCTGATATCTTGCAGCCATTTTATATCATTTATACTATACAGTCTTTTCCCATCTTTTTTATTATTCTTTCTATATGGAGAAATTAATCCTTCTTCTTCATAGGTTCTTAGCCTGTCACAAGAAATATCTAACAGTTTTGCTGCCTGGCTTATTTGATAGAATGGTTCATTTTGATTTAAATTTTGCATATCAACCTCATTATTATTATAAATCTCAATAAATTTTCTTAAAATTTAGGTGTATTAATTTATAGATAAATAGAGTATGATATATAATATAAACTTAGGTTTTATAATAACTAATATTGTGATATTATAAATAGAGTATTGTAATTTGAATGATTATATAAATTTAAGAAAGGTAACTAATGAAAAAGGAATTTGATTTAATTTTCGGTATTGGAGAGAATTGCGATACTTCATCAATTTTACGCATGAATAATCTGCAAACAAACTCTTATCCGTTTGATTGGCTCGGAAATTCAAAATTTACCAATAATATAGATATTATTATTAATAAATTTAATGACTTTTTAAATAAAGAAGACTTGGAAATAGTCCTTAATACTAATAATAAAGATAATGATTGCTACTATAACAAAAGAACTCAACTATTCTTTATACATGATTTTCCTATCGGTAAAAATTTTGAAACGCAATATCCGTTTGTAAAACAAAAATATGAAAGAAGATATAAACGCTTGTTATATAAAATTAATAATAGCAAAAAAATTATGATTGTTTACATAACAAAAACTCCTGAAAAGATTGATAATATTGTATCACAGATAAAATGCCGAAAAAATACATTAGAGAAATTATTCCCAAAATCAGAAATATATTTTTTATATATTATTAACTCCAATGAAGAAAAATACATATATGAAAATCATATTTTAAATCTTAAGATAATATTTGATGAAATTAGCAATCAAAAAAAAATAATAAATTTCTTTAATATAAAATTTAGCTATAAAAAAAATATAAGCAAAAAAATTATGAGTAGCTACAGGTTGAAAATGACATTTTTTGATATTATTAATAATTTTATATATCTTTTTAAAAAATTTATAATAAATTTAATACCAAATAAGCGTATACAAATAGAATTAAGGCATAGAAACAAATATTCATGATAAAAACAGTATCAAAAAATAAATTTAAGAAAAGAAAGAAACAACCGAAAGACTTATTGAAGAATTATATATACGGGATTGTAGGTTAAATAAATTTTATTACAAAGAGTATATTTTTCCGTGTATTTTTCTTCAAATTCCTTTAATTTTGACTTTGTCAGCTTTACTTCTTTTACTGCATTTACTCCCGTTAATTTAAAATGTTTTATTATATCTATCGGTTTATCAAAATATACTCTTGTTTCCTCTGATAAATATTTAATTACGTTATATTTTTTATTAAGAATATCAACATCCAAATATTGATTATCAATATTAAAAAACTCTTTAATTTCTTTCAAATTTTCGCAGCCGAAAACAGAAAAAGCGATTATTCCGTCTTTTGTCAGATGCTCTGTCAGGTTTGATATTGTTTTATATATATCACTACACCACTGCAGCGATGCATTTGAAATAATCAAGTCATAATTTTTATTCAAGCTGATTTCCTCAATATCTCCTTCTATAAATTCGGCATCCGGTATAATTTTATCAATATATCTTTTTGCATCTGGGATTATATCGTTATAAGTATATTCTTTAAACTCTATATTTTTTATTAATTCTTTTGTTAAAATTCCCGTTCCCGCGCCTGTTTCAAATATATTTTTATAATTCTTATCAGGCAGAATATCGACTAATTTTGCGGCCATCTGCTTTTGAATGAACGCATTATCTTCATAGGTTTTTATGCTGTTTGAAAACCTTCTTTTTACCAGGAGTTTATTTCTCATAACAGCTCTTCCCATTTTGTATAAAAATTAAAAATGTAATGCGGAGCATCAAGTTCCGTTATTTCAATATCCTTTTCACTCCAAAATCTCAATTGATTTTTATACGGCATTATTCTGTCTTTTGTTGATATTACAGCTTTATTAAACTTCAAATATTTCTCGGGTTTTAAATCTCGTATTGCAATCAATTCCGACTTTAACTCTTCTGTTGAACGTGTTGTGTATTTTTTTAAATCGACATGAGTTGTTATTTTCTTAATAAATTTCTCTTTCGAAAATTCGTTAAAATTTTCCGCCGTCAGATTATAAACCGCTTCGGGTATTCCGTAATCATCATCAATCGGCTTTTGCGTTCCGTTTATCGCAATATATTTATCAAACCCCTTAAAAGTTTCATAATAAATATTACTTACATAGACTCCCATAGACCATGCCAGTAATATTTTATATTCATAATTTGAAAAATCAAAGTCGGATTTATCGGTATCAGTATAGTTATAAAACATCAAGACGTCAAAATCATTAAAACTCAGATGTGAAACAACTTTTTCATCCATCCCCCAACCGTTAAAAAACACTATTAATTTTTTATTATTTGATTTATTAAGCCATTTATATTTCATTTTTCATATTTTTCGCAATATTTATAACCGATTTATATTCTTCAAAAGTAATATCCGCCGTTAAAGATAATCTCAGCCTTGAAGTGTTAACCGGCACGGTGGGCGGGCGCACGGGAAGCACATAATATCCTTTGCTTTGGAGATGTTCCGCTATTTTTATAGTTTTATTGTTTTCCCCTATTATGACAGGTACTATCTGGCTCTGTGATTGTACTTTGTTTATTAAATCATTCAATTTTTTTGATTTTTCTTTTACTTTATCAATTTTTTCTTCAATTAAAAAATTAGTCCACATAACATTGATTGAAGGCAGAGCAGTTGAGAAAATGAATGAATTTGCTTTATTTGTAAGGAAATCAATAATTGTCTTGTCGGCTGCGCAGAAGGCACCCATCGAAGCAAATGATTTACCAAGTGTTGCCGTTATTATATCGACTTCATCAAGGAGATTTTCTCTATCTGATATTCCGGCAAGATTGTTTCCAAAAATACCGAAAGCATGTGCTTCATCTATCATTAAAAAACAATCGTATTTTTTCTTTAATTCAACCAATTTTTTAATATCCGCAATATCACCATCCATGCTGAATACGGACTCTGATATTATTATTGCTTTCTTATGATTATTTCTGTGCTTTTTTAAAAGTTCTTCTAAGTTTTCATAATCAAAATGTCTGTACCTGTAAAAAGGTGTCATAGATAAGCGCATCCCGTCTATGATGCTGGCATGGTTTAACTTGTCGGAGAATATAACGTCATCCCGATTTACCAATGATGAAACCACTCCCAAGTTGCACTGATATCCCGTATTAAAAAGCAGACAAGTCTCCTTTTTAAAGATTTTTGCCAGATTATTTTCCAATCTTTTATATATCTCTGATGTTCCCGTTAAAAGCCTTGATGATGTTGAAGAAAATATAAATTCCCTGCTGCCGTGATACTTTGTGATAAATTCTTCTGTTAAATCTTTATCAGTTGAAAGATTTAAGTAATCATTAGAGGAAAAATTAAGTAAATCTCTCCCGTTTACCGTTATATATTTTGAGTGTTTCGACTCTATATCATTAATATGCCTGAAATTATCTCTTTCTTTCAGTTTGTTTATTTCATCATTATAAAAACTCATATTATGAGTATAATACAAAAAACTTATAATATTTCTTAATTTAATTTTAAAAAATATCAAATTCTCTAATTTATATGTTTTATAAAATCACAAGAAAAATTTGAAAGGAGTATTATATGGTACCGGTAAGTATGAATTCATGTTTAAATGATGTATATGTAAACAGAGTTTCAAGACAGGAAAGAAACACTGATGAAAAAGTTTTTAGAGATGCTCAAAAAATGATGAAGAAATCTGAAGTCAGAAATGCAGATTGGGGTATGGAAGCAGCTCAAAATTGTTTAGCAAGAGATCTTGTCAACTGTAATGCAGATGAATTCTCTCTTATTACAGCAAAATTAGATTATATTCAAAACTATATGAACAACAATTTAGCAACAGATAATGACTTAAATTGTAATACATTAAAAACAAAAGCAGAAATTATGCCGGCAAAAACCGAAGCGGTTAAAACATATGGTAATGTTGCTACTAACATACTTGATTCCTCCGCTGAATTAGTTAAAACTATCAAACCCTTAAACTTGGTTGCGTAATATAATAACTCCATAATATATTTATAAAAACAAAGTGTAGTTTCATACACTTTGTTTTTTATAAATTTATCTTATTATACTCTATCTTTAGATTATTTAGCACCGTTTCTATCGTATTTTTATGACAGGTAAAATATAATATTTGATTTGTCTTAGAAAATTCTTCAAGACATTTTAAAGTATTTTTTGTTCTATTCATATCAAAATTAACAAAAGCATCATCTATAATCAAAGGTAAATCTGATTTGCCGTTAGGAGTTAGTGTTATTTTATCCTTTGAGTAATTTGAAGCAAACCCTAATCTTAAAGCCAGATATAACTGTTCTTTAGTGCCTCTTGAGAGTTCATCCCATTTTTTTATTCTGCCTTCAGGGGTTTCTATTTCTTGAAGCTCCAAATTAATTTTATTATACTTTCGATTGGTCAATTCATATAAAAACTTTTCGGCATTAACCAAATCCGGCTGTGTTCTGTCAAAATCTTTTTGAGCTGATGATACAATATTTGATTGCAGCTTATTTATTAAAAGTTTTTTTATTATACATCTGTATTTGTCTGTAAATATTTTCTTTTGAGATTTTAAATCCGCCATATTTCCTAATTTTTCAAGGTCATTTTTCCGAAATTCCGCTTGTTTTAACTCTTTTTTTAAATCTTCTTTCTTCGTTTTCAACATTTCTTTTTGAACTTCGGGTTCAGCTAAAGGTTCTTCGTATTCAATTTCTGCTTCATATTTTCTTTTTTTATCTTCCTCTATCCTAACTTTTTCTTGTAAATCTGCAAGTGATGCTTGTTTCATGTCAATATCTTTTTTTATTTCTGAGTTTCTTACGGAAATATTATTAAGATTTTCGGTAAATTCTTTCATATCTCCGGTATACTGCAAGGTTATGCCGGTATTATTTATAAAATCTTTTATACTGTCAGTTATATTTTTATTTATTGTTTCCCCTTCTTTTATTTCTTTTATAATATTCTCTTTTTCAATAAGCTCTTTTTTAAGATTTTTTATTATATCCGTAACGCCTATATAATCTTCGGGGCTTATTCCGTTTGGAAAAATTGTTTTATCAATACATAAATCCGCTTCGTCTTTTAAGCATTGAAGCTTTTCATAAAGCTCTTTTATTGTATTATTGTTACTTTTTTCTTTTTCTTTCGCCAATTCTTTTTCATTATTATTTTTTATAATTTCTTTAAGATTTTGATTAAGATTATTGAGTTTTATATGAAGCGAAAAGTCCTGCTCATCCGAACGGAAATTTTTATCAAAATTACACGCCTTATTCTTTAAGTTGTTCAAAATATTGTCAATTTGATTTTTTTTACGGGTCAGCTGAAACTTCTTTTGTTTATCCGCACCGTCTAACTGCTTATATCCGAATATTACGGTTACTATTAATGCAGTTATTCCTAAAAACAATGAGCTCATCTCTGATTTATTAATTGTACTTATTATTATTCCGCCAATTACAGCGAAAATTATAATTCCGTATATTAATACATTTTTCAGGTTTGCATTCGTACTTATTTCTTTTAAGTTTTTTTCATCGTTATTAATTTCGGCGGAAAACGCATAATACTCATTCAATCCTTCTTCTATTTCTCTTGACAAGGTATTTACGGCATCTAAATTATAACTTGAATAATCTTTTACAAGTGATTTATATGCCAATTCCGTTTTTAAAATTTCATTTTTTATATTCTCAAGATTTGCTTCCTTCGCTTTTATTTCGGATTGTATATCCGATAAACTTTTTATTATACTTTTTAACTTATAAATATCATCTTCATTGATAACAAAGTTTTTAATAGTTTCATCATCGGACGACAAGCGATAATTTAAACTTAGTTTTTCTCTTTGCGATTTTATATTTTTCAGGACATCTTCAAGTTTTTGATTATTTTTTTCAATAAGTTCTTGATTTGAATAAAATTTACCCGAATTTTCAAAAATTTCGGATAAATTTCTTTGTTTTTCAAATAGTTTTTGATTAAATTCCGACTGTAATTTTTTTAATTCTTCCGCTTTTATTCCTTCTTCAATAGATAACCTGCCTATATTTTCCGCTGCGGAAATATATTCTTCCGTCTTTGAAACATTTTCAATCTCACTATTTAAGCGAGCTATATTTTTAAGACAGTCATTATATTGATTTTCCCTTGTCGAAAGATTTAATATATTTTCATCCAAGCTCTTTAAATTACTTAAGATTTCTTTAATATCTTTTTTCAGTTTACCGTCTTTACCTACAATACTTTGTATTTCAGCTTCCGTTTTATCGGAATATTTCTTGATTTTATCAACAAAAGGATCTTTTATTAAATTGATAAGTTCTGAAACAGATTTATTTTGAATTTTCATTAAATCATCAAGATTTATATAAAACCCTTGCTCAAAATAAATACGATTAATTTCGCTTTCAATAATATTTCCCGAACATTCGATATTATCATCAGTATTAAATATTTTGCATCGCAGCTCGGGAGATTTGGTTGTATTAATATCAGCCCTATAGGATAATAATTTATTATCGTTTTTTTCAATTCGGAACCAAATCTTACCTGACTCCCCGCCCTTTTGCTTAAAGAGGCTGTCTTTAATAAATTTCATTAAAGAAGACTTTCCGGCTTCGTTTTCACCGTAAATAACATTCAGACCGCTGCCGAACTCATATTTTATTCCCGTATTTATATCTTTTTGGGTCTTTTCTATTAATATATTATCTATTATGAATTTCCCCATATCAGATGCCTTCCGCTTCTTCTGTGCATATAAGCCCGCATACGTTAATGCAGTTTTCTTTTGCTTTGTTTATTATCTCCGATTTTAAATTTTGATACTCTTCTTCATCAAAATCACAATCCTTAATAAATTTATTAAACAGATTTAATAAATCATTATAAGATTGTTCAATGAAATCATCATCGCAAATTTTTTTATAAATTCTTCCCGCTATACCTTCATCGGACATAATTGTTTCAATATCCGCAACAGCTCCCGTGTTATTTATTATTTGAGAAATATAAACTCTTGAATTTGATTCTTGCTTAACATAATCAATTACACCATTTAAAAAGCCGTCATTGATTTCGTCGTAATATTTAACACATCCCGTTAAACATACCCTTATTAAAAATAACTTACAAGTTTGATTTTCTTTTTTATCAGTCAGCTCAATAATTGCATCGTTAATTGAATTTGCAGCTGTTATTATATCCGGAGAACCGGATAAATCTATATCAACATCTTCATATCTTATGACATCAAGCGGTATAAACGAGTTATCTGCTATTTTTCCGTCTTCAACTTTAATAAACTTAACACCGTGAGCGCCTGTTTCTTTAGTATTTCTGCCTTGTAAAGTCCCCGAATATTGTATTTTATCGGCTTTATCAGGGATATGAATATGCCCCAATGCAAAATAGTCGTAATTTAATTCTTCCAAATCAGAATAGCTGCAAGGCGCATAAGGACTGTCCTTTTGTCCGTTTAAATCGCAGTGAAGAAGCCCTATATTAAACAATTCTTTTTCCTCACCCTCCGGTGACGTAAAATATTTACTCGGATTTTCTCTGAAACAATTATCTTTAAAACTTATTGCATGTACTATTGCAGCCTTATTTCCTTCCTTATCATATACCGTAAATTTATCATTAAAATTACTGTTTAATCCGACAATTTTTATGTTTGAATTTTCATTAAAATCAAAAGTATTCTTATTATAAGAAGCCAAACAATCATGATTTCCCGCAATAAGAAAGACTTTAATGCCTGCTTCATCAAGTCTTGTAAGACCGTTTTTTAATATAAGTTTGGCATCAAAATCCTGTTCGTTAGAATCAAAAGTATCTCCGCTGATTAATATAAAATCAACCTGCTTCCTTATTGCAAAATCAATAAAATTATTAAAAGCTTGATTTAATGCGGTTTTGTAGATACCGTTCATATTAATATCGGATGAAAATGCCGATACTCCCGAAAATGGTCTGCCCAAATGAATATCCGAAATATGAATAAATGAAAAATTCAAAATTTACCCTCTTTTACTAATTTTATCACAACTCTTTTATACTTGTAACCTTTTTATAATTATACTCATATTCCTACTCTTATCCGTTTGATTTTTTATAAGTTCTTTTTATTATGTTCTTGTTCAAAGGGAGGTTAGAATATGTATAAATTATTAATGCTTGGTACAATTGTCGGTATAGGATGGGGAATTTCCAAATTCATTAAAAAAAATAAAAAAAATGACTCTGTCCCTCAAATGCAAAACTGATTTTAAAGAAGCAAAAGATTATTCTTTTGCTTCTTTCAGTTTATATTTATATACCATTACTGCACTTATTAATGTTAGTATTATTGCCGATATTTTTGAAAAATTATAATTTGCGCTAAACCCTATCGGGGATGTCATTATAAACAATAAAGTGATGAATATATAAAACAATCCGGGAATAAGTGTTATTAAATAATTTTTCTTATTTTTATACAAATATACACTGGCATATAAGAATGTTGGTACGGCTATTAATTGGTTTACGAAGTTAAAATATCTCCATACCAAAGAAAAACTGCCCGCATTTGATTTTGCCCATATTATTATTGATGTTATTACTATTGCTATAGGTATCATTATAATCATTCTGTTCTTAATTTTTGTTTGTTTTAGCCCTATAGCATCCGCTAAAATCATTCTCAAACCTCTTAGTGCCGTATCACCTGATGTTATAGGCAATACTGCAACAGCAACAGTAACTATAAAAGCAAGCGAGGGTAATGCAAACTCGTCAGCTATTGCGTTTATTACATTTACACTTCCGTACAAACTTTCATTTATTAAATGTAAATTATATATATGCATGGCACCTGCGGCCCATATCATAGCAATTAACGATTCCAAACACATCATTCCGTAATATATTTGCCTTCCGTCTTTTTCTTGCGCTATTGTGCGTGATACTATGGTTGATTGCGTTGCATGAAATCCCGATAACAATCCGCAGCTTACCGTCATAAAAAACATCGGCAATATATGAAGCTTTTGCGGATGCTCATTCAGATGAGTAAAATCAATGTTGCTTATTACCACACCTTTTACAAAAAATCCCGCTAAAATTAACCCAGTTCCCGCTATCAGTAATAATCCCAATACGGGATAAAATCTGCCAATGATTTTATCTATCGGAAACATAGCTGCAAACACATAATATAAAGCTATCAATATATATATAATTATTACATTCCTGTTAGAAAGAGAAAAATCGTTTTGATTAAAAAAACGTTCCAGTATTAAATCGCCCGCCGTATATACAAATACTGCCGCTAACAACAGCAACATTACAGATACGGCTATTATAAAAAACCTGTAAAATCCTTGTCCCAAATATTTTTTTATTAATTCGGTTATTTGTGCACCGTTATTCTTCACTGATATCATTCCGCTGAAATAATCATGTACACCGCCCATTAATACACATCCTAAAGGAATTAATATAAAAGCAACAGGCCCGAACAATATCCCCTGTATTGCTCCTAATATAGGACCTAAACCTGCTATATTTAATAAATGTATCAGCATATTTCTGTTTTTGCTCAAAGGCAGGTAGTCCACATCATCTCTCATCTTTATTGCAGGAGTTAATTCCTGAGTCACACCCGCCAAACTCTCCGTGTATCTTGAATACACTATATACCCTACCGTTAATATTATTATTCCCGCTATAAATGTTATCATTTATTCTTTATCCCTTAATTTATTTTTTCCTGAATTTTATATATATTCCATCACCGTCTGTTACGGCTTTTTCTATTACCCCATTTTCCTTTATCCATTCGTATGCTTTTGTCATTCCGTCACCTATATACGGATAGTCTTTTATATATATATTAATAAGTGTTTTATTATCTGTTTTATTAATAAATTCTTCAAAATCACTGCATTCTTCCACATCGTTAATAAAGTCTATTCTGTTCATATTTATATCATATATTCTCAACGATGCATCTCGTTTTGCCGAATATATTTTTTCCCCTCTTTTATAATCTGTTTTTAAATATTTATACAATTCTCGCGCAGTTGACATCCTATAATAATCTTTATTATTCCAAACTTCTTTTATATAATTTATATTAAAATTTTTAAAAATAAAAATAAGCAATATAACAGCAAGTATCGGAATAACACATAGCTTTTTATTCAAATTTTTATAATACGAATAATCAATTGCACTTGTAAATACTATTAACCACTGCGGCATTAAATAAAGAGTCTGCCTCCCTATAAAAGGAAATTTATCCATATACCCTAATATTAGCATTATTATTACAGGGGATATAAATAGTAAAGTTCTTACGGAATTTTTTCTCATCATTACCGATAAACCGATAAGCAACACAAATATTGCCATTATAACAATATTATTTTGAGGAAATATTCCCGTATGATAATTAAATAACCAGCACAAATCATTCATTGTTTTTGGCGCAAAATTGCCTAATAATTGCCAAGATTCATGCAAATATGTATCATAATTTATTCTTCTTATACATACTTCATGATAATAAAATAGTGTCATAATCAAAAACGGAATTGAAAATATGAGATAATTTATCCAATTCTTTTTAGTATTATTTTTAAGTAATAGTATAAAAAGACCGCAGATTATTCCCATTAAATAAAATATTGCACTATATGCACTCCAAGACATTATTCCCGCAATTAAAGCAAAGAATATAATTTTTTTTAGCGTTATTTTATTATAATCTATAAAAAATACACCTAAACTTATAATCACACTGCATAAAAAATCTAATGAATAAAATTTAAAATATTGCGTATTAAACAGTATCTCATTGTTAAATACTATATAGGCTAACGGCAGTAAAAATAAATATTTGGTTTTTATTACCTTTTTCGCTAAAACAGCAAATAAAGGCAAAGTTATAACGGAATACAACATTGGGAAAAATCTGAAAGCCAATTCGTTATGTCCGAATATTCCGTAAACCCACCTCGTTATCAGTAAAAATACAGGCGGTGAATATTCTTCCGCTAATCCCCTGAAAAAATGGTACCTGCCTTCTAAAATCCCTTGCGCATTCCTTATTAATGCATCTTCATCCACCCAAAAAGATAAATTGGTTAAATATACCTTTATCCTTAATATTATACCTATAATTATTATAACTATAGCTAAAATTAATTCCGTATTAATTCCGTATTTTTCTGTGTTTTGCATTATACTTTTTTCTACATTTTAAACTTTTTAACTAAAACAGGTAAAAATTCAGCCCACATCTTAGCAGAAGGATGATGATTGTCAACTTTGTATTCGGGAGTGCATAACGCTTTACCGCCGCCTGTTTCCGCCTCAATATTTACTGTCTCAAATCCCAGTTCTTTTAATTTTTCATATTCTTCATCGCTAAAATAATCACTATCAGGTACAATATCTCGTTTATTTTCAACACTGCATTCATCATCTGTATACATAAGCATTATCAATTTTGCTTTCGGATATCTTTGTTTTATTATTTCTACACTTTTACCTAAAATATCAAACATTAATTTAGATGTATATTCACGATTTTTAGTTAATTTATCTTGTAAATGATACTGATAATATTTAACAATTAAAAATCTATACCAGAACGGACAGTGTTTTTTATCTGCGGATACCAAATTTCCGTTTTTATCATAATAATATCTTAAATACAAGCCCGTTTCATGCGGCCATCCCTGTATAAAATGCAGCCTTCTTCTTTGATCATTTATATATGTATAAATAATATAATCGGGCTCTAATTCTTTTATATTTTCATTGACTTCCAATTGCTTTAACATATGAGCAAAAGTCCATCCTTCACCGCCTAAATTATATACGGGACGTTTTGTCAGTTTCGATAGTTGACCTGATAAATTTTCCTCATCACTTAATTCAGTTCCGTATATTACCGAATACCCAAATAATAAAATAGGTGCTTTTTTATAATTTTTTCCGGCAATCGGTATTTGATGTTCACCCGGTACATCAAAATATACATAAAAAGGAGGTGTTGTGTATGTACGCAGCATATGAGTTATTGCAAAATTTTGTATAAATTGCCATTGAAACTTCACGGCAAATACAAAACAAACAAGTTCCGCCGTTAACAATAATACAAATATTGAGATTATATTTATTAAAACTATTTTTATTATCTTTTTCATTATTTTTTCTTTATTCTTTTTTATATTATCAATAAATGATTTGCAAGTAAATAAAAATTATTTATTATTAAATCTCAAATTAATCAGTAAAAATGCTTTCGCCGTGTGTATCCGTACTTCCGGTTTTCATTATATTATATTTTTCCGTTTCCCGATTAATAAATTGTACGTAATCTTTAAAGCCTTCTTCATCAGGATATGATTGATAATATCCTTCAACAAACAATATCTTAGCTGATTTTCCGTTTTCTATATAGCATTGAAGCATTTCCGGCACATATGAATTTCGTCTTTCATCCAAATAAAATGAATATCTTGCCGGATGAGCAACTCCGACAATTCCGTATTTCTTCATCATTTGTATTACATCTTCAAATGAACGATCTTTAAA
>CANRHJ010000041.1 GCA_947630355.1 Candidatus Gastranaerophilales bacterium
TCCGATATGTTCTTTATAATAACTGACTATACAAGGATATTTTTCCTTTGCAATTTCAATGTCAGATTCATCAATAACACCACAAAAAGAATGGGCTTCAATAAGTCTTTTCCCTATTTCAGATTCGCCCATAACATTATTAAATTCTGCTGCTTTTTTCTTGTTTGCAAGCATATAAAATAAGTGTGCACCCATAATATTTTTCCTTTCCGGCATATAGCCTTTAAATATTATGGAATGGCAAATCAAAAAATAGAGCCGTTTGCTAACTTTCGCAACGGAATTTTTGAATGTGATATAATAATTTCAAAGCAAAATCAAAAGAAGTTTAAGAAAATTTTTCAGATGAATTTGAGAAAAATTTAAGCAGATTTTAAAACTAATGTTGCCCAAAATTCCTAAACTGTCTGATTAAAATTCCTAAACCGTCTGCTCATTTACAGGATTATTGGAACGGTAAGCAGCTTCAAGTTCATCCATATATTTTTGTTTTTCTTTCTCCCATTTATAATCGTAATGTATGCTTTTTCTATAAAATAAAGGAGAATTGTCGTGTTCAGCATCAGATGAAGTGTATATTTAAAGTCCGTTTTGGTTGGAAGTTTTGTAATATTAACTTGGCATATTTGCCTAATAACACTAACATATAGCAAGTTGGAAGTCGTTTGATTATCTCTATTCCAAAACGGTCGATTTGGACTTTTATTGGTTTAAAAATACAAAATTTATTGATAATTCAAAATTTGCCTACAAATTTAGTATTTGTAGGCAAATTTTAGCATTAATTCTGTATAACAAGTATCATAAAAGAATTTATATAATTAAAAATAAAAATTTAATCATTAATTAATTCCGGTAATTCCTCTTTATCTACATAATCTAATTCTAATTTTAATTTATTAGTAAATTTAGCATCACGCTGATAATTTCTTATAACAAATGGCTCATCATTTTCTTTTTTATCGTTTTGAATTTCCTCAATTTTTTTCTCTATAGCCTTTACCACTTTTTTAAAATAAATATAAAATTTATGTTCTTTACTTTCATTTTCTTCAGGTAGTATATATGAACCTTTTGATATCATTCGTTTCATAATTATATTTGCAACTTTATCATCTGAGTATTTTTTCCTTAACAAATATACAATTCCCCATAAAATATGATATTTGAATTTTTCTGCATATATGTCTTTTTTATCAAGTTCCTGTTGTTTAAATATTGGTAACTTTATTTTTATATATTCAGAAATATAATAACTACCTAACAATTTGTTGAACTTTTCATCAGTTAAAATTTCATCTGTAGCCCCATAAACCATATTATATAAGCCTGTTTCAGAATCTGTATTCCATAATTTTTTAATAGATTCATTTAATAAATGAGGATCAAAAAATGCACTATAATAACATTTGCCTAAATCTTTCATTTGAATATATTTATCGCCCCTTGTTGACTGCATTCTTTTTCTTTTATATTTTAATGCAGTATTTGAAGGATGTTGCAATCTATATCTTAGTTTTTCTTCAGTAAATTTTCTTTCTATTTGTATTTGAATATAGTCATTACTCCTAAAGTCAGACAATTGGATTACTGTTTGATTATTATTGTTTGTAACAACATTTTCAATAAGTTTTGAAGATTTACCGTATTCGCCAGCAGCAATTATACGAATCAAAACTTTGACTTTTGATAAATTATTGTCATCATCAGAATATTTTGCAATTGTTGTTACAGTTTGTGCCCCATTTATGATTTGCAATTTTTTACAAGTTAATTTTTTCTTATCAGGAGAAATCTTAAAAGATTCACAAATACCAGTAATACCATTATTATAATAGAAAAAGTTTTCAGGTTCTTTTGCTATTGTTTTTTCCATTGATTTATTAACATTGTTTCGACCTAGCCAAGACCTTATATTATAATTAAACAATCTTTCTCTACAATCATTCCTGTTATATAATTGTTTTATTTTTGTACCCTTTTGAGTAATTAGTATCGTATTATGCTTACTATCTAAGTTGTCTAATTCTTTAATATCTTCCTGCCCTAAAATAAAATCTACTGATTCAGGAGGTAATTCACCACTAGATTTTATAGTAACAGAATCTTGTCTTAATTCGGAAAAATCTTTTATTAATAACTCAATATTATTAGGTAATTCTTTTTTAAACATATAGAAATTTTTAGTTTCGGGATCTATTGTTTCAGATGTCAAGTATATTAGTTTAAATATAGGATCTTTTATTTTTTTTATATCGGAAATATATGATTTTAACTTGTTATTTGCACTATTGTAATAAAAATCTGTTAATATGTTTTTTGGTAAATTAATTAATGTTTCTATATAATCAGTATTGGTATATCCATATTTTGCTTGTATAATGTATATATCATTACCATCAATTAGTATAAAATCGCAACCTTTATCATCTTTTCCATCTGTTATGCATGTATCTAAGATATAATCATCTGTAAGTAAATCATCATCAATATCGTTTAATTTACTAAAAAAATTCCAAAGGTAATACTTTAAAAATGCCTTTCCTTTATGAACAGGTTTTGCATTATTAATATCTTTTGTTGTCTTTATGTTTGCATATCCTTCTTCTTGTAAGAATTGAACTAACCCTTCATTTAGACTTTGACGAAATTCATTATTCTTGTTGTATCCCATTGAGCACCTCTTCTTTTTATATATTAACACCAAAAATTTTTTGTAAAAGATTATACAAACCTTACTTGTAAATTAAGTTTTATATAGTTTTTACCGTCTTTTTTAAATATACTTCCGAACTCATAACGTGATGCACTAGGTGTGTCAAATCTTGTGTTTTTAAATAAATAACCTTGAAATTCATTATGATTGTATATATGATAACATAATACTTCGCCGTCTTCTCTTACAATAATATAACCGCCTGTAGCTTGATATGTTCCGCTCCATACTGTTGCCGGTGTCATTCCTAATGCAATATCGGTCAAGAAATTTTTCATTTTGTGCTCATAATAAAGGTGCGGTAAATCTGTATTTAAATTACAAGGATTAATCTCTCTTACTTTTGGAGTTAATTCCGTTATCAAACTACCTTGTCCTGAATAATATTGTATAAGATATTCGGAAATTATTAATGGAAATGATGTATCAATCATTTGTAAATTTGCGTGAAAATTTTCATTTTCCATTCCGCAAAAGTTTAATTTGCAACCTAAGTCCCTAATTTTCTTTAATCTGTCACGAAGTTTTGATTTTGTATCAATTTTATTAATATTTTCAATCTGTTCATTTGATAAAACACCGCATATTTCATAAATAAAATTTGTAGGTTTACCGGGATTTAATAAAGTTGAAGGACTGCCAAGTTTGGATTTTATACTAAAACCGAAAGTTTCATTTCTATATGTTTTGCAATCATGTAATACAATTGTAATATCGCTCTTGTCGGTTGAATCTGCTTTTACTTTTGTACATTTTATAACATCCATAAAAGATTCAATTTCCGGTACCGAAAATGTTTTGTCGGCTTCTTTTATTGCCTTTAATAATATTTTGGCTTTATTTTCAAATTCTAATGCGGGTAAACATAGAATTGTATTACCTGCTTCATCAGTAATTTTGATGTTTACATCATCTTTTACATAATGTTTTATTTTGTCATTTTCTTTCCTTAAAATTTCAATTAAAGGATAATATAATTCTTCTATTTTGTTCAAGTCTGCATCAGCAGCATAAAGTACTCCGTCTCCCAATAATTTTAAGAAAACATATAATTCACTCCATTCTCCTTTATTGTGTGTAATCATATTAATCCTCAACTATTTTTTCAATTAAATTTTTTGCTGTTGCCTGAACGGCCGGAATTGCAACCGAATTGCCGAATTGTTTGTATGCACTGACATCGGCTACTTCAATTCTAAAATTATCAGGAAAGCCCTGTAGGCGTGCCCATTCTTTGGGAGTCATTCTGCGAATGCCTTTTCTGTTTACCTCGCCTTTTATGCGGGTAACGGGGGTAAAATCTTTTAATCTTTTATCAATTATAAGATTTCTTTCTCTGCCCATACCTCCGGTTACAATGGTATTTGATATTCCGTCCAAATCCTTTATTTCATAGCCAAATCCGTTGCCTTTCGCTTCATTTCTTGCTTTATGTCTTTCCAAACATTCAAGATATGTTGTTGACAGGTAATATTTTGAAGATACGGGTTCTTCTTCCATAATATCTCTGATTGTCTTAGTGGTATCGGTAGGCTCCGGATATGTGAAATCTTCTTCTTTTATTCCTAAATCAGCTCTGAAACCGACTATAAAAATTCTTTCTCGGTTTTGAGGGACTCCGAAATTTTTGGCATTCATAATTTGGGGTTCCGGAACTATGTAACCTAAATCATTTCTTAAAACGTTTAATATTGTAGCAAGAGTTTTTCCTCCTCTGTGATTTGTTAAACCCTTCACGTTTTCCAAGAAAAATGCTTTGGGTTGTTTTGCTTTAATAATTCTCGCAACATCAAAAAATAAAGTTCCTCTTGTATCGCTAAAACCGCCTCTTTTCCCTGCAATGGAAAATGCTTGGCAGGGAAATCCTCCGACTAAAACATCATGGTCGGGTATATCGTTTTCATTAATTTTTGTTATGTCGCCATCAGGTATATCACCAAAATTAATAGCATAAGTTTTTTGAGCTTGTTCATCAATTTCTGAGCTGAATACGCACTTACCCCCTAAATTTTGAAAAGCTATACGCATTCCGCCAATACCTGCAAATAAATCAATAAAAGTAAACTTGGCATTTTTTGGAGTAGGAAAAGGAACGTTATTACTGCAGAACATTTTTTTGCTGAACAATAATATTTGTCCTGTGCTTAAATCTTTTTCTTCGCTTTTGTTTTCTGCAAAATTTGTACTCATAGAACACCTATAGTTTTTTCAATTTTACTTACACAATTATCTAAGTTTTTTTGAATATCCTTACCCCAAAATCTCACAACTTTCCAACCTTGCTCATTCAGAATTTTGTTTACCTCTTTGTCTCTTTTTATGTTTCCTTCTATTTTATTTATCCAAAATTCTTTGTTTGATTTTATATCATTTTTGCGTATGTTCCAGTTATATCCATGCCAAAATTCACTATCACAAAATATTGCGGTTTTATATTTTGTTAAAACTATATCAGGTTTCCCTTCAAGTTTAGTATAGTTTTTTCTGTATCGATACCCCTTATTCCAAAGTGCAGACCTTAATATAATCTCAATTTGACTGTCTTTGTTTTTGACAGCTTGCATATTCTTATGTCGTTGTTCTTTCGTAAGTCTGTCCATGGAATAATTATATATCAAATATTTTATTAATGTTTTTTATAAAGATTTGTGTAAATTTTTTATTGATTTTTAAAATTCGGGGAAAAGTTGCCAAAATCGAACGAAAAATTAGGGGTTTCGGCGAGGCGATTTTTCGAATTTTTGCCATCAAATCCAAATATAGTTTGAAAAATAAAATCGGGGAAAATTCCCCGGCTCAAACCACTTGAAATTAGATTAAAACAGAGTTAATATAAATTTGTGAATGTCGAAAGCCAATATTCACGTATAAATTGAATAATAAAAATCTTGGTTCGTTTCCAGCCTGAGGGAAGTAATACTCAAACTAAGTGATCCAAATAATCAAACTAAGTGTCTTTTTGCATGAAGGATGAAGTTTATCATATTCATCCGATTTTTGTTTCATATATTCATCGTGTGCTTTGAATGCTTCTGTTTGAGGTCTTTCGGGCATTTTTATAAGTCCAACACCGAGAAGACCTGTTTGTTTTACTTGCATACCTTCATAATAATTGCTATAACTATTGGTTTGATCAACGTATGAGCCGGTAGATTGTAAAAAAATTAGTGTCATTAACAACGCCGTTATTGTCACTTTGTACACCATTATTTGAATTTGTTCCTGTTTTAAAGTTGCTGAGCGGATTAATTTGTATCATAATACTCTCCTTAATTAAATTTTTATCGTGTAAACATAATTAAATAAAGTATATTTTTGAAACCAAATTGCCCTTTTTTTTATTAAATATGACAAAATATTACAATTTTGAAATAATTAAAAATTAATCCCTGACTTTATATTTAACATTTTTGTAATTAGGGGAGAACAAGTAGATAGATGTCAATTTATTGATGTCGGGATTGCAGAAGAAAATTTGCTTGTATTGCAAAAGAAGACTGTGCACATGTTTTCTTATTGTTAATACAAATAAAGTAAAATCCCTTGATAATAATTAGATATCAAACTATAATACTTCTATGAAAAAATTGTTGTCATTAATATCGAAAATTCGAGAATATGGGAATCGCTTTATTGTAGAAGAACTAAAAAGAAACGGGATAGAGGGGCTTGTACCAAGTCACGGAGATATTTTAATATGTCTTTATGAACAAACTAAAATGACAATGAAAGATATATCGGATAAAATCAGAAGAACAAGACCAACAGTTACCGTTTTAGTCGATAAACTTGAAAAACTTGGTTACGTAAAAAGAGAAGTTTCAAAAGAGGATAACCGTTATACATACATTGTTTTAACCCAAAAGGGATTGGATTTTAAACCATTATTTGAAAAAATATCAGATGATTTAAACGATATACTGTATAAAAATTTATCTGATAGTGAAGCGGATACACTTGAAAAATTACTGGAAAAAATATAAAAAAGGAGAAATTTATGGCAAACTTTAAAAATGTTGAAATCGGGAGATTAGATGAAATCGGGCAAAAATACGAAAACGGAAAAGCATTTTTACACGATGTATTAGGTTTGACAAGCTCAGAAATTTCGGTTAATTCAATGCCGAAAGGTGTTAAATTACCTTTTAGCCATAAACATAAACAAAATGAAGAAATCTATATCTTTTTAAAAGGCGAAGGAACAATGACAATTGATAATGAAGTAATCAAAGTTAAAGAAGGCTCTTGCGTAAAAGTTCTGCCCGAAGCCAAAAGAACAATGGAAGCAAAAACGGATTTACAATATATCTGCGTTCAAGCAAAAGGTGGAAGCTTGGAACGGTTTGGATTTGGTGACGGCGAGTTGTGTTAAAACAAAAGGAATAATATGAATTTAATTGAACGCAAAAAAGAATTAATGAAAAAATTTGAAACAATGATAAATACCGCAGATGAAAAATTAGCGCAAGAATTGGTTGCATCCGATGCGGCATTTTACACACCTGCAAGCCCCGAGCCTCTTTATGGCGGCAGCGGCTATTTGTCTGTTGTTCATTGGATGAGAAAAGGTTTTAGTGATGTTCAATGGCATATTACGGATGTTGTTGCAGATAAGGATAAGGCTGCTGTTAAATGGAATTTAACGGGAACGCATGACGGTGAATTTATGGGAATTAAACCGACAAATAAAAAAATATCCGTTTGCGTTATGAATTTTTATTATTTCAATGAAAGCGGCCAAGTTATAAATGATATAGCAGCAGAAGGTATGATAGGAATTCTGCGAGGAATTGGAGTGATTAAACCGCAGGGATGAAATAATCTCAAATATTATAAATATTTGTAAAAATGAAAACATTTTATCCGCAGCATATACAGAAATCGGGTGTTGTTGCGGTATTGTTTTATCAAGCTGCATTACTGAAAAAGATTAGAACTGCCGGAAATTATTATTTTATTTTTACTGCACTTATTCCGACACCACCTTTTCCGTCTGTGCTTTCAATCATAAATATGCGGTAAGTCCCATCATCCGTCGTAACTTTTGTCGTATTAACAAAGTTTCTTTCTGTTAGTATAATTTGCATGGATTCTGCCATTATTTGAGTTTTAGCCATTGAACAGCAGGCGAATGTTAAGCCAATCAAAAGTCCTGCAAATAAACCCGTTAATAATTGTTTCATATTATCTCCTTTTTTGTATTATAAAAAGTTAATTAGAATGATTTATAGTTTCAAAAGTAAAATCAGTATCAAGATATTCACCGCTAAAACCTTTTGGCAGAACCCTAAAAGGTGATGTTAGCTTTATTGCTTCAATACAAGATAAATCCACACTTTCTATCCCTGATGATTCTTTTATAACAGGCTCGCCTATTAGATTTCCTTCTTTTGATATATTAAATTTTACTACTACTTTAACATTATCAAGGTTGTTTTTTTCTGTGTCTTTCGGCAGCACCCAATTAGCTTTAATTCGTCTGAACAAATCATTCATATATAAATTCCATTCGGTTCTTTCTACACCTTGAAATACTTCATCATTGTTCTCTTGAGAATTTTGCGGTGTATCGATTGAATTTTGAGAGATTATTACCGGTTTATTATCTTCAAAATTTGCTTCCGGCAAAGCGGTATAGGTTTTGTCTTTGGGGGTATCATAGTTATAAGCGGTTTTTTCTATTTGAGGTTTTTTATCGTCTTTGTAATTTGCTTTATTTGAATTATTATTTCCTTTAAATACTGATGATGCAGATATCACAGCCCATATCATAAGTAAAATAACTAATCCTTTCATGGCTTGGATTATTTTTACCGTTCCGGCATTAACAAAACCAAACACTTTTTGAGAATTATTCATATCACTATCTGTAAATAACGTGAAAACAAGTTTTAATAGCGATTTAAGCAAATCTATAATTTTACCCAAAATTGTGCCCGATGAAGAATATGGAGTTTTAACAAGACGGGGGAAATTGTTATTTCTGATATTGAATTGTCTGTATTGTTCTTCCTGCGCTTGTCTTTCTGCTTCAATTTCACTTGAAGTTTTGCCGGTAAAAGTTCGGCCGTTTTTTTCAAAATACCCCGCCATAAATCCGGCATCATATTCAGGCCCGTGATTATATGTATAATCATATTGACTCCATTGATACCCGTCCGTATATCCTTTTTGATATTCAACACTGTTATTATGTATGTCCAAAATTTATCTCCTTATTTAAATTAAAAACAAAACGTTATTAATCTTTTGAGAAAAAGCTCTAAACGCATAACTTGTCTTAAGTATTTATGCAAAATCTATTCTAATTTATGCTTCCGACCCTTGTCAAGCTATACTTAACAGCGCTAAACAGTATTGGATGATTACAAAATGACGTTTGTTAGACAACGTTAAGATTGAACAAAAGAGTTTTTTCAAATACAATTAAATGCGGTATGATAGAGGAATAAAGAAAGGCAAGTTATGAGCAAAAAAGTTTTAATTTTATCTGGAAGCCCGAGAATTGGCGGAAATTCGGATATTTTGTGCGATGAATTTAAAAAAGGCGCACTTGAAGCAGGTAATAGCGTTGAGAAAATCAATGTTGCAAAAAAGAAAATAGATTACTGTAAGGGTTGTTATTATTGTGCTAAAAGCGGTGGAGTCTGTGCAATAAAAGACGATATGGCAGAAATCTTGCAAAAAATGATAGATTCCGATGTGATTGTTTTAGCAAGCCCTGTTTATTTTTATTCGATTGATGCACAGCTTAAGGCTCTGATTGACAGAACCGTTGCGCGTTGGACGGAGGTTAAAAATAAAGAATTTTATTATATTGCAACATGTGCTGACGGCATCGAAGGCTTAAATAAGACAATTGAATGTTTTAGAGGTTATGCGGATTGTGTTCAAGGTGCTAAAGAATGCGGAATAATCTATGGGTATGGCGTTTATGAAAAAGGCGAAATTACTGATAAAGCGGCTATGAAAGAAGCCTATGAGATGGGAAAATCCGTAAAATAAGGAGAAAAATAAATTTTTTAAAACATAAGAGCGCAGTAATCAAAACTTCGCTCTTTGCTTTTTAACAAAACTTGTTTTACGAAATTTACGGAAATATTAATAATTGTAAAAATTACGAATAAAATTATTAATATTATTGCTTTACGTTCATTATAGAATGTACATAAAATAATGGAGTAAAAGTATGAATATGTCAATTGTACCATTTAAAGGCAGAAATGATAATTATTACGGATATATACACGGGCGTGAATATTCCGATGAATTAGGCCGCAGACGTTTGTCTGATGCTCAGATGAACAACGGTTACAGAAGAAAATCTGATATGTATTATCATCCTCCTATCAATTCAAAATTAAACAATCCTGTTATTAGTGATGAATATAAACCTAAAGCGGAAAATATTCAAAAAAACAGAAGTGAAAATAAGAGTAATAATAAAAACAAAAATGCAAAACTAAAGAATTACGGAGCAGGTTTCGGTACTGCCGTATTATTATCGGCAGTAATAAATGTTATCGGTATGATTAACGGGCATACTCCTGCTGAAACAAAAATTAAGGTTGATGAATTTGAACCTTATCAATTATCAAATATTTCTGAAATCTATGATGTACCTGTTGATATTCTAAAAGAATTCAACAATATTGATGATAATTTTGATTATGAAGAATTAAAAGAAGTTAAAATACCTACAATGTATAATAAAACCGGAGAAGAAATAGAAAAACTTCAGGATAAGTTATATTCACCATTTTTATCTGATGAAAAACGTGCTGAATATGAAGACAAATTAGAAGACTTAAAGGAATTGCAAAATAAGCAAAATAAAATTACAAAAGCATATACTGACGGGAAATATGTATATTTTTATATAGAGATACTGGATAATATCGGTGAAGTTGATCCTGATGCATCAATAAGTGCTGAATTTTTAAAGAGTCTGTACGGAATTAAAGACGGTTATATTCAAGCATTTAATCCACATCTGGTTCAAGCTGATTGGAGATCTAATGAAAACGGTGATATAAACGATCACGGGTATTTTGATTATACATCAACCAGATTTCATAACGGTGATGTTGTTAAAGTTCCGAAATATGCCGTAACAGGTGAAACAGATTAAACGGAAAAATTCACTTTTTAAAAATGAAGAAAACAGCCAAAATAATAAAGCAGAATCCGACAAGGTAATTCCACTTGAACTCTTCTTTTAAATACAGGACGGAAAATATGCTAAATACGATAAGCGTAATAACTTCCTGAATAGTTTTGAGCTGAGCGGCAGTGAAGAATTCATGTCCTATTCTGTTAGCGGGGACCTGAAAACAGTATTCAAGCAGCGCAATACTCCAGCTGACGAGAATAACAATCCAAAGGGCGGTATTTTTAAATTTTAAGTGACCGTACCACGCGAAGGTCATAAACACATTTGAAATTGTTAATAATAATATTGGTAAAAATTGTCTAATCATAACTTTAAAATTATATGACAGAAAAGATAAAATGTTAATATAAAAATATGGAGATGATGTCGTCAAAATCGAACTTTTGCTCCTGTGGAGTTTTGCAAAGCAAAACTCTTACGTTGCCATCGTCCAGTGTCGAGCTGTCTGCCGTTGCTCAACGCAACGCCATCATGCTCTCACATCCGTCTGCTTTTTCGTTTTCGCCTACTCCATCGGAGTACGGCTCAAACTTCGAAAGTATGGAGACGGAGAGAGTCGAACTCTCGTCCGGAATGGGATACAAGCAAGCATCTACATGTGTAGGTCTGTTAATTTAGGTAAAAATACGGCGCGAACCAATCCTAAAAATTTACCATAGCATATTAAACTGATGCGCAGTTTGGGAGTATATCTTAGTTCGGTTACTCTCATCACCGAAGTGCAGCTTGCATATTGGCGTTATGTTAAACGGCAAGCTGGTCTAACATAACGGCTGAACTGCCTTAGGCAGCAAGAGCAGCAGCTCTTGAGAAATCAGCTTTTACTACGTTGTTTGTAGCGTTTATTTAGTTTGCTCGTTGATAGCCGAGAACAGCGCTCGGACACGCAGCCTGATTACATCAATCCACCCGTCAAATCCAAAACGTCCCCATATTCAATTATCAAAGTACATATTTTTTATGTAAGTTTGTTTAATAATGCATCAATCTTGCAATACACATTATTATAATAAAATTAATTTATCAATTTTTCAAGCCTTCTGAGCGGATGATGAAGTTATATAATCATAATTTTTGTAAACAATACTTAGGAATTAGTTCTATAGGGTTATATTTTTTCAAAATTTGTGATATAAATAAAGAGAAAATTATTTACTAAGTCGGAGGTTAATATATGAGTATAGGTTCATTTGTATTTATGTTACATTCACATTTACCATATTACAGAATGGCCGGGATGTGGCCGTTTGGCGAAGAGAATTTATATGAATGTATGTCGGAAACATATGTTCCTTTATTAAATGCGATATCGGAATTGTATGAAGAGGAAGGAATAAAAGCAAAATTAACGGTCGGAATTACTCCGATATTAGCGGAACAATTAAATGACGAACACTTAAAAGACGGTTTTGTGCAATATTTAAATTCAAGAATTGAAGCTGTTTCAAAAGATTTGGAGAGATATCCCAATCCGAATGTACCTCATTCACAGCATTTAAAATATCTTGCAAAATATTATTTTGATTGGTTCAATCATATAAAAGACTCGTTTGTGAACAAATATAACCGAGATTTAATCGGAGCATTTAAGAAGTATCAAGATTTAGGTTGTATTGAAATAACAACATCAGGAGCAACTCACGGATTTTCGCCGCTTTTGGCTACTGATTCCAACTTAAATGCTCAATTCAAGGTAGGGCAGGATACCACAAAACGTTTATTCGGTAAAAAAGCAAAAGGATGCTGGCTGCCTGAGTGTGCATACAGACAGGGTTATGAATTTACGGGAAAAGACGGTCAAAAGAAGTGGCGTCCCGCTATAGAAGTAACACTACAGAATAATGATATTGAATATTTCTTTACGGAGTCACATGTTATAGAAGGTGGTAACTCTGTTGGTAACAGAAGAGTTATAGGTATTTACGGCAATATTGAATATATACCTCTGCCCGAAAGACCCGCTACGGGATATGATACATATTCTGCATATTGGCTTCCGGATGCTCAAGTAGCTGTAATGGGAAGAAATGACAGAGCGGGATTTCAAGTATGGTCTGCCGCTGACGGTTATCCGGGTGACGGATGTTATCGTGAATTCCATAAAAAAGATGATAATTCAGGTATGAATTATTGGAGAATAACTTCTCCTACAACAGATTTAGGTGATAAGATGCTCTATGATCCGGTGTTGGCGCTAAATCAGGTAAATTCAAATTCTGACCACTATACAACTTTAATTTATCATTTGTTGAATGATTATAAGAATGCAAAAGGTAAAGAAGGCTTATTGATGGTATCTTTTGATACGGAGCTATACGGACACTGGTGGTTTGAAGGTGTTGA